>JAENVX010000351.1 GCA_016650355.1 Bacteroidia bacterium
CTGCACAACCTATCACGATTGAAATGCCGATAAACATGTTAATCCAAAATCCATTTTTGTTGCCAAACTTTTTAACCACGGCCTCTCCTAAACTTAGTCCGCTGGCAATAACAATTCGTGCAGAAGTTTCTTGTAGAATAATGCAAGAAGCTGTTGCAAAGACTACAGCCCAAAGCAGATCTAACTGAAATTGATACCCTGCTGTAACGGCTGTCGTAACAGTGCCTGGCCCAATAAAGGCAGCAGATATAACTGACCACAAAATAACACTGGAGACTTTTTTTCTTTTCATCGGACTTCAGAAAAGAAATATAGAAATAAATTACCCTTATCCTGTACAACAATGTACAGTAGCCTGTACGTTTTTGGTCAACAATGGTATTCCACTTTCGGTAATCTGCTTATGATCAAGCCCTTTCTAATTCGGTCGGCTTTTTGTAAGTACTGAACGAAATCTCACATTATGAAGACCTTCGTAACCCTTATTCTCTGGTGTATTTTATTGGTCATTTGTTGGCCGCTTGCATTGCTCGCCTTGTTCCTCTTTCCATTGGTTTGGCTATTGTTACTTCCTTTTACAATTATGGGGCTCACAATAGGCGTAGTGTTTAAGCTCATCAGCGCTATATTACTTTTCCCTTTTCGGGTGCTTGGCATTCGATAAAGCTTAGCTAGAGAATATTACTTAGCTGCTCTTTTATTTTTTCCAACTCCTCTTTCATCATCACCACATATTTTTGCATTTCCGCATCATTGGCTTTGGAACCAATCGTATTAATTTCGCGACCTATCTCCTGCGAGATAAAGCCAAGTTTTTTACCGTTTGATTGTTTGTCTTTTAGTGCAGTCAAGAAATAATCCAAATGAGTTTTCAAGCGAACACGTTCTTCATGAATATCCAGTTTTTCTATATAGAAGATAATTTCCTGCTCCAGCCGATTGGTGTCAAAGCCTTCGCTGCCAAAAAATTCAGTAATGTTACCCTTTATTCTTTTTCTTATTTTCTCAACTCGTGTGGGATCGATTTCTTCAACGTGAGAAAGTGCCATCCGGATACTTTCAGCATATTGAATAAGTTTTTCTTCCATTGATTTACCTTCCGCCATTCTAAACTGCTCAAATTTTTGAATAGCTTCATCTATGGCTTGTTGAGTCTTTGCCCAAAGGCGCGGATCCAGTTCTTCCTTCACCTTGCTCTCTACAACATCGGGCGAGCTCAATGCTAGCTGGAAAAGATTATCATAGGGCGCCATCACCCGATCAGCCAGTCTTTTTAACTCTGCATAATATGCGGTGAACAA
>JAENVX010000352.1 GCA_016650355.1 Bacteroidia bacterium
AATGCTTGTAAATTTTCTTTTAATCTGCATGACTGTCATAACCATTCACAAAAGAAACCCGTCATTGGCTGCAGATATTAAGGTTGTGACTTCGCGAAGAAATCAATTAGCAATCGCCTGGGGTGGCATACTTTTTCTATCAGGATTTTTAGTTATTCATATTTGGAAAGATGTTGTTGCTGACGTAGATAAATGGTATTTTCATTCGACACCAGTTTGGCTGCTTGTGATGGCATTGGCCACAATCATTTTCTTTGTGAAATTTAATCGATTAAAAAATTCTGGGATTGATGTCGATAAATTATTTTCCATGCTGCCACCAGAGTAGGAACAACATTGGGTGAATTCAAATAAAACACCTAACTATTCAACTACAAACGATAAAATTTTTCATGAGTAAGATAGAACATGTTGACTTAGGATCAAGTCTAAAAATTTCAAGAGTACTCACAGGGCTTTGGCAAATAGCCGATATGGAACGAGGTGAGGAACTTGATATAGAGCAGACTGCCAAGGCGATGAATGCCTACACAGAAGCAGGCTTCACCACTTTCGATATGGCAGATCATTATGGTTCAGCGGAACTAATTGCCGGAGAGTTTCAAAAAAATAAAAGAAATGATACTGTACAACTATTAACGAAGTGGGTCCCCAAACCAGGACAATCCACAAAACAAGATGTACGTGCCGCTGTTGAACGTTCCTTGCAAAGACTACAAACCAAAAAAATTGATCTCCTGCAATTCCATGCCTGGAACTATGCCGATCCAAATTGGCTGGACTGCTTATTCTGGTTGCAGGAATTGCAAGAAGAAGGCTTAATCATGCAATTAGGATTAACTAATTTTGATACTGCTCACTTACGAATTGTGCTACACAGTGGAATAAAAGTTGTTTCTAATCAGGTTTGCTTCTCATTAATCGATCAACGGGCAGCAAAAGCCATGAGCGATCTCTGCCTTGTGCACAACATAAAGCTTTTAGCTTTTGGAACTGTAGCCGGTGGTTTCCTCACAGAGCGTTGGCTAAATCAAGCAGAACCTCCCATAAGCGATCAACTCACGTGGTCGCAGATGAAATACAAACGATTTATTGATGCAGCAGGGGGTTGGTCAAAATTCCAATCTGTTTTAAAGGTTGTCGAAAGAGTTGCCAAACGTCACAATGTTTCCATTGCTAATATTGCGACAAAATACATTCTAGACCAACCCGCTGTGGGTGGAGTGATCATTGGTGCGCGGCTGGGAAAAAGCGAGCACATAGAAGAAACAAAAAAACTATTTAATTTTTCCTTGGATGAAAAAAGTAAAGAAGAAATCAGTACAGTTATAAATCTCCTAAACGAAATTCATGGAGATTGTGGTGATGAATATAGAAAGCCTCCATTCTTAACAGCATCTGGAGATTTAAGCCATCATGTTGAATCTATTCCCCCACCTTACACATCTCAAATGGGAAAGGATGGAAGAATTAAAATCCTAAGTGGAACGCTGTGGGAAGATCTTGCGGGATTTAGCAGGGCCGTGAAAAAGGGCAATCGCATTTTAATTTCAGGAACAACAGCTACACACGGAAGCAAATCAATGGGAGGCAACGATCCGGCTGCTCAGGCACATTTTGCAATTGATAAAATTGAAGGCGCTCTTCAATCGCTTGGAAGTAAATTAGAACACGTGGTACGCACCAGAATATTTGTTCGGAATATTGCTGACTGGGAACCAGTAGCGCGGGCACACGGAGAACGATTTAAAGATATTCAACCTGTGAATACACTGGTAAAAGCAGAACTGGTTGGAGATGAATATTTGGTGGAAATTGAAGCAGAGGCAATCGTAGAATAGTATTCCCTTATCTTAAATGGATATTCTTATTGAAACTCTTGGTTGGATTGGCTCTGTAGAAATCCTTTTTGCTTACGGGCTCAACAGTTTTCAAAAAATAAAAACCGACTCTGTACTTTTTCAAACGCTAAACCTGACAGGAGGTATATTTCTTATTATCAACTCTATTTATCATGAAGCTTATCCTTTTACGTTTATTAATTCCATCTGGGTTTTGATTGCATTACCTGCTCTTATAAGAATTATAAGTAAGAAAAATAGCAATCGCTAAAATCAATCGTTTGGAAACTTCGAATCAAAATATTCGCATTCAAAAAATAGTTGCAGTATTATCTGTCATCTTGCTGATTGTAAAAACTACCGCGTATCTCCTAACAGGCTCAGTAGCGATTCTCACAGATGCCCTGGAAAGTATTGTGAATGTTGTAGCTGGTTTCTTTGGTCTTTACAGTCTTTATCTTTCAGCAAAACCAAAAGATGCTGATCATCCTTATGGGCATGGAAAAATTGAATTTCTATCGTCTGCTATTGAAGGCAGTATGATTACCCTTGCCGGGATTATCATCATTTATGAAGCCGTTAGAAATCTGATTCATCCGCACGCACTTAGTCAACTTGGAATTGGGATGTGGTTGATTGCAGGCACGGCACTTATCAATTTTATACTTGGAAGTGTTGCCATAAAAACCGGTACTAAAAATAATTCGCTTGCATTGACCGCAAGTGGCAAGCACCTTCAGTCAGATACTTATTCATCCGCAGGAATTTTAGTTGGCTTGTCCCTCGTCTCTTTCACCAACATCGAATGGATAGATAGTGCCGTTGCACTTTTGTTTTCAATCATCATTGTGTACACGGGGGTAAAGATTATACGCAATTCTATTGCTGGCATTATGGATGAAATCGACTATAAACTTCTGGCCAAACTAGTTGACGTACTAAATAAAAACAGAAGGGAAAACTGGATTGATCTTCACAATGTGCGCATCATTAAATATGGTAGCGTGCTCCATCTGGATGCACACTTAACAGTGCCCTGGTATCTGAACGTACACGAAGCGCACTTCGAAATTGATGAGCTCGCCTCGCTGGTCCGCAAAGAATTCGGTGAATCTCTTGAGTTGTTTGTTCATTCCGATGGCTGCCTTGACTTCTCCTGCAAAATATGTAAAAAGGAAAATTGTTCGGTTCGTAAACATCCGTTTCAAAACCGCATTGAGTGGACAATCCAAAATATTTCAACTGATAAAAAACATGGATTAAGCCCATCAGAATAGTTGTAGGCAATTCCCTCATTTCGCAGACCGAAATCAATTTTCGACAGCTAACGTTTGGTGACAAATCGAGTATAAAATGAAGATTAGAGACGGCAAAAAGGTACTGATAATCAACACTTTACAAAACCTCAGTCAGAATCCCAATAAAATACTACTTTCTTCTAGTGATCAAAACGTAACAAAAAAAGGCTGACAAATTGCCAGCCTTTTTGTAGTGTCTAGATGAACTAATTAATACAGGTAATTCAAAGCAGTTTTGTCATCATTGTTGAATGGCCTGTCACCACCATCTGTACATGCAAGCATCCATGATTTTGCCGCTGCAGTTGCAGTTGAAGGAGTGCCCGGAACAAGGATTGCACCTACACCGCCATCGCCTTCATTGCTGATTGATCCGCCACAGCTAATAGCTCTGTTATAATAGTCTGTGTGGCGCATGCCTACGCAATGACCCATTTCGTGAGCGATAATAGTAGCAATACCAGCGGTAGACAAGCCATACTTAGATTCCAATACACCGCTCATTTTGATTTGATTATACGGATTGCCTGAGGCAGTTGGGAAACCAGCAGAACCCAAGATACCCTGAGCCTCCTCACCTTTCCTAAGTCTTGTCATAACGATATTAGCACCTACAGAGGTAGTTAAACGCTGAAATCTGATATTTAAATTTTCTGCATTATACCGAGCGATGGCTAAATCTAAGCCTGCTATCATGCCGGCACTATAGCAAGAATTACAAGTGCCTTGCTGAGCATACATTGTAATAGTCCTGACAGTAGAAGCACTGACAAGATTTGTGGTTCTGTATTGTTCAACATCAGGCACACGGCCGGCAGGCTTCATAACTGCCAGGTCAGCATCGGTAACAAAGATGTCGCCTTCTACAAGGTAGCCATCATCAAACTTCATTGGAACAAAGTTTTTAACATCAAAGCCCAGACCAACCAACCGAGCCATAGTTTCATCAGAAACAGGGCTAGCATTAGTTTGATCAGAATCCTGACAGGAGAAAAATGCTCCAGAACACAGGGTGAACACGAAGAGAAGTAAAATTGTATTTTTCATTTTTTATTGGTTTGGTTTAGGTTAAAACAAAACTTAATGATAGCAAAATACTTAACTTTAAAACGAAAGTAAAACAGTTGTTAGGTTTTTTTAGACCAAAGTATCCGGAATTCAATCAACATGTCGGAATGTGTTAAATTCTAATCAAAAAGAGCATTTCCGAACAAAGGCAGCCCATCAAACCTTGAACTGGGTGAACAATTTC
>JAENVX010000353.1 GCA_016650355.1 Bacteroidia bacterium
ATTTAATGGCTACTTAATGTATCGGAAATCGTGGCCTGGTTTAATCTGCAAAAGCACTTCGTAAATCAGCTGAATCACATTTTCCACATCATCCTTGTGAACCATTTCCACCGTAGTGTGCATGTATTTGAGTGGCAACGAAATTAAGGCCGATGCAACTCCCTCTGCGGAATAGGCAAAAGAATCAGTGTCAGTTCCCGTTGAGCGGGAAACTGCCTGCCGTTGGAATGGTATCTTTTTCTTTTGGGCAGTTTCGATAATCATTTTGAGGACATTATTTTGAACCGCAGGGCCATAGCAAAGAACTGGACCTGCACCACTTTTAAGATTTCCACTTTCCTTCTTGTTATACATGGGTGAGCCCGTATCATGTGTCACATCTGTGACAATGGCCAAATCTGGTTTCAACCTGCGTGAAATCATTTCCGCTCCCCGCAAGCCAATCTCTTCCTGAACCGCATTTACAACGTAGAGACCAAATGGAAGTTTTTTCTTGTTTTCACTCAATCTACGTGCAACTTCAGCAACCATAAATCCACCCATCCTGTTATCCAGCGCCCTACCCACCAAATAATTTTTGTTCAATTCAATCAGTTCATCCACGAAAGTGATAACACAGCCCACATGGACACCCATGGCATCAACTTCTTTTTTAGATTCAGCACCAACATCGATAAAGATATTTTTGAGCGTTGGCGCATCTTCTTTGCTTGCATCGCGCACATGTATGGCCGGCCAACCAAAAATTCCCTTAACTATACCCTTATCAGTATGAATGTTCACGCGCATGGATGGTGCAATTTGATGATCTGATCCACCGTTTCGTCTTACGTAGATATAGCCATCATCTGAGATATAATTGACAAACCATGAAATTTCATCCGCATGAGCTTCAATTACCACTTTGTAATTGGCTTTGGGATTAATAATACCGACAGCAGTTCCATATACATCTACCATATAATCATTTGTGTATGGCTTTATATAATCCAACCATAACTGTTGACCCTTCTGTTCAAAACCTGTTGGTGATGCATTATTTAGATAACTGTAGAGGAAGTTTTTGCTTTTCTTGTCCATAGTTCAAGTTGTTGTTTTTCTTAAATTTATCGCAATATTACAAAAGGAATATTACATAGCCTTAGATAAAGTTACAGCGGGATGTTACCATGTTTCTTCTTTGGCAAAACAGCAACTTTATTCTCCAACATCTGAAAGGCTTTGATTAATTTCTCACGTGTTTGATCAGGATAGATTACTTCGTCAATATAACCTCGATGCGCAGCACGAAAAGGATTAGCAAATTTCCGAGTGTACTCTTCCACTTTCTCAGCAAGTTTGACCTCAGGGTTGGATGCTTCCGAAATCTCTTTTTTGAAAATTATCTCAGCGGCACCTTTTGCTCCCATCACGGCAATCTCTGCAGTGGGCCAGGCATAATTTAAATCGGCCCCAATATGCTTAGAGTTCATCACATCATATGCGCCCCCATAGGCTTTACGTGTGATCACGGTTACGCGTGGTACTGTTGCCTCTGAGAATGCGTATAGCAGTTTAGCCCCATTTGTGATTATGGCATTCCACTCTTGATCCGTGCCAGGTAGAAAGCCAGGAACATCCTCGAGTACCAACAGCGGTATATTGAAGCAATCACAGAACCTCACAAATCGAGCAGCTTTAACACTGCTATGTATGTCTAATACTCCAGCAAGCGAGGCGGGTTGATTTCCAACAATACCAATACTTCTTCCCGCCAATCGCGCAAAGCCTACAACAATATTTTCAGCAAAATTTTTATGCACTTCAAAAAAACTTGCTTCATCCACAATCCCAACGATCACCTCTCGCATATCATACGGTTGGTTAGGATTAGTTGGAATGAGGTCATTTAAAAGTGTTCTTTTTTCATCTCCCAAAACATAAGGCAGCCGGGGTGCATCGTCCTCACAATTTTGAGGCATATAGCTGAGTAGCTTTTTTATGTCGCTGATGCATTCCGCTTCATTAGCACTTGCAAAATGAGTGACTCCACTTTTTGTACTGTGCGTAGAGGCGCCACCTAATTCTTCAGCTGTAACATTTTCGTGGGTAACGGTTTTGACCACATTTGGTCCTGTTACAAACATGAAAGAAGTGTTCTCTACCATGAAAATAAAATCAGTCATTGCCGGAGAGTACACGGCACCACCAGCACATGGCCCCATGATCGCTGATATCTGAGGAATCACACCAGATGCCATTACATTCCTATAAAAAATATCTGCGTAGCCACCCAACGAGACTACTCCCTCCTGTATTCGTGCTCCGCCTGAATCATTTAGCCCAATAAGAGGCGCTCCATTTTTCATGGCCATCTCCATGATTTTAACAATTTTCTCAGCATGCGTTTCGGAAAGCGACCCTCCGAAAACTGTAAAATCTTGAGAGAAAACGTAAACCAGACGGCCGGCAATAGTACCGTAACCCGTCACCACACCATCGCCTAAATAATGTTCTTTGTCAAGACCAAAGTCTTTGCTCCGGTGCATGACAAACTTACCCATCTCTTCAAAAGAACCTTCATCCAGCAATAGCATGACACGCTCTCGGGCCGTAAGCTTGCCTTTAGCATGTTGTTGTTCGATACGCTTCTCACCACCACCTAGCAGTGCCTCCTTATTCTTACGATCCAGTTCACTATTTTTTTGTGTTGATCCTGGATCTTTGGTTGTTTGTTTT
The DNA here is from genome assembly GCA_016650355.1 of Bacteroidia bacterium. Taxonomy (GTDB): domain Bacteria; phylum Bacteroidota; class Bacteroidia; order Cytophagales; family Cyclobacteriaceae; genus ELB16-189. The sequence goes on from JAENVX010000353.1 coordinate 2,719, forward strand.
GCCATGCTAATGAAATTAAATCGTCTGTTCAATTATAATTAATACCTTTCGAAATATAGCTAATGGAAGGTAGTAAATTTACGCTCTACATTACTATGAATAATAAGATTGCAATCATTGACATGGGTACGAATACCTTTCATCTACTTATAGTAGAGCTCGAGGGTCAGCAGTATAAGATTGTTCATCAGGAAAGGTTGGCTGTAAAGATTGGTGTAGGTGGCATTAATGAAGGACGCATTACAGAAGAAGGGGAAAATCGCGCGTTAGTTGCCATCCAAAATTTCAAGACTACTCTTCAAAAATTTGCTGTAAAAAATGTTATGGCCTTTGGAACAAGTGCCTTTCGTAATGCAAAAAACGGATTGGAAGTAACCCAAAAAATAAAATTCGCGACTGGTATTGAGACACAAATCATAAGTGGTGACGAAGAAGCGCGTTTTATTTACAGAGGAGTTCGATCCGGAATGAATCTAGGAGATCAAAAATCATTGATTGTAGATATTGGTGGGGGAAGCGTAGAATTTATCATTGGAAATGAAAAAGAATTCTTCTGGAAACAAAGCTTTGAAATAGGAGCACAACGACTTCTCGAAAAATATCAAAAACACGATCCCATTTTATCTGAAGAAATTGAGGCATTGACTAGTTTCCTTCAAGAGGCTCTTCGTCCGCTATTTAAGGCAATGGAAATTCACCAACCCAAAACACTTGTTGGTTCATCGGGCACTTTTGATACCCTGAGTGATATCCATTGTGTGCGAAACAACATCCAACAAAAAAATAACCCAGAGACACCACTAACGATCAATTCATTTTACGAAATCTTCGATGAATTTAAAATCAAAAACCGGGAGGAGAGATTGCTTATTCACGGCATGATTGAGATGAGGGTGGATATGATTGTGGTGGCTTGCTGCCTGATAAATTTCTTACTACAAAAGCATCAATTCACGAGCATCCGGGTTTCCAGATATTCCCTAAAGGAGGGAGTTCTTGCCAGTCTATAAGGTTAACCTACTGTTACCTGGTGACAAAATCTCTACTTCCCATTTCTATTCGTGAGTAAACATTTGCTCATAATGTTCTGAAGGTTGAAAAATCCCCCCACTCTCTTCATAAAAAGATTTATCGGTAAGGTAAACACCTTTCTGTGTTTGCGTCCAGCTGGCATTCGCCTTTGGATGATAGGACATCATGGTATCCCAATGTTTATAGTACTGATGCCCATTTGTTTCCTGCAGCCCAATGTTGATATTAGGGAATGGAGCCAGACGCGCTGCTACATTCTTATTCCAGTCAACGAGAATCGGATTGACTGTTAAGTCTGCACAAAAACAAGGGATTTTCTTTTCGTGGGCAAGTTGAGTAATTCTTATGGTCTCACTTAATGTCTTAGCAATCGCTTTCACTGCAATGGCCGAATACCCTTGCTCAATACGCCTGGCGGCATCTTCAACGGTATGCGCACTTTCATCTGCTGCAATGGTCACGCCTATATCTCCAACATACATTTCATTTCTCTCTCCGAAAGGTTCTTCAATGACCGCTATCTGATCAAATGCACCAATTTTTCTTGCGTGATCGAGGAAACGCAAAAGTGTGTCCTTCTCATCATATCGTTCGTTCGCATCAAAATAATAAGGAATCTTACCGCTTTTGGTATAGGGCGTTTCATAGTGTCCAATAGCTGCATGAACCGCTGTTAAAAATGCAATATCTTTCTCTAGCATTTCTTTCTGTGTTCCTGAGGAACCCGTTTTCAGTTTCATTATAAAGTATCCCTCATCTGCTGCTGCCTTGATTTTTTTTACATCAGCACCCACACTGAAAGATGGCATACTTCCTACCTTACTATGGCGGTGTGATAAGCCCGGCTTGTAAGCATCAGGTATCAGATCATCAAACCGGGTGATTTTATTTTCTGCAGCATATAATAACCACGCAGCATTATCAACACAAACCAGGGAGTTTAATGCAAAGGTTTTTCTTAACTGTGGATTATTCGTAATTTTTTTACCGTAATCATATACTTCCGGCAGAAGATCGTCCAGTAATTCCATTGGATTGGTGAAGGAATTTCCTTTCATGATTTGCAGTGCCCTTTCACTCATGGCATACATTAACGCGTTGCCACCGGTTGCCGAATGAGCAGCAAAAACGGTTGAATCGGACCACAAGGTTCCTTGACCTCCAATGCCCACCTTGTGAATCCCGGATTCTGATTCAAGATAGGCTGCAGTCTGCCATCCTTCTGTTATAGCGCTTCCTTTAAAGCGATAGGGAATTAATGGTTCGCGTTCAAAATTGGAATCAACTTTTTTGATCCTGATCGTTGATGGCTTCATGTTACTCCCAAAAGTGTTTACATTGGAAGACAATCCAACCATGCCTAATCCCATTAATGTTGCGGTACGATTAACAAATGTTCTACGGTTAATCTTTTCATTCAGGCGTTGGTTTTCGTCCATATCACATTTTTAGAAGATTCTACTCAGGAATATTGTTTAATGTGTACCAGGCTTCAGATGACCATAATGACTGGCCGCTTGCACTTTGAAGATGTTCAGGCAAACGGAAATACACGACATGTTCTTTTTTCAAATGGGGGATTTCCAGATATACTTTGTATCTGTCGTGAGAAATATTGACACCGATGATTTTCATTTTTTCCAAATCCATTTTTGGTCCACCATAATTTGCTGTAGGAAGATACCACCATTGTTGCACAAAAAAATCATCAGGTTTGATTTCCCTTGCTTCATCGATCGGTTCTGTAAATTCAATTTCAAAGCCCTTTGGTTTTGCACGGACTGCCAGCATTTCAAATGACAGCTTTCCGTTATACATCATTCGCTGGAGGCCGTGTTGTTTTTCTTTCCAGCTCCATCCGCCCACCATGCCAACTCCACCAATGTAAAGTGCACCATCCGGACCCCAACAAAGCCGATTCACACCAGCTTCCAATCCTTGCGTGAAACGAAAAACAGCGCCCTGATACTCTCCGTTTATTTTCTCAAGAAAATCTCTTTTGATACCTCCATGAGTCACATCGCCATGCAGCATTTGCCCTTTATAGGGGCCATCCTGCATCATCACTGGCTCAGAAGGCGAGTTACCTATTTCATCTTCTGGTAGCCAGATGGCAGGAGGAGCAACACGAGGGATTTCTGTTACTGAATCTGGTAGCCCCCAACGCATGCCGTGATATTCTCCTTTTTTAATATGTATGAATTTATTTCCAGGAATCCATTCACCCTGATTATCGGTTACAAATAGCTCATTGTCGATACCAAGGCCAATCCCGTTAGGCGTACGCAAGCCATAGTTAATCCATTCATAGTGTCCATCCTTACTGATCTTAATAGTTCGGCCACGATCCGGCTGCTGTTTCTCATCGGCCATTAGTCGCATAGCCAAAGAAAGTGTTGCATAGAAATATCCCTCTTTATAGACGAGTCCAAAAGCAAATTCATGAAAGTCACCAGTGACACCCCATGTATTGCAGACAGTCTCGTACACATCAATGATTTCATCACCATCCTGATCGATCAATTTCGTTAGCTCTTGCTTTTGCAATACATATATTTCTCCATCAACGACTTCAATCCCCAAAGGCTCTGCCAGTCCGGATGCAATGCGCTTTACAGAAATTTTGCTGGTATCACCTGTTTCAACACCATCCATCAGATAGACACCTCCCGTAACATCCCAGGTGGTTACCAGTAAACGCCCATCCGGCAGGAATGCCAGTCCGCCAACACGGGGTTTAAAGTTCTTGTCATGGATAGTCGTCACTGTGTAACTTGGATGAACACCTTCAAGCGGAGCACCATAACCAGGTTTGTTTTCTACAATGATGTCGCGCTTTTTTTTCACAAGCAACTCCTTAACTATTTTCTCCTCTTCAGGTTTTAAGGAAAAAATATAATCCAGCATCGATTTTATTTCCTTTTCAATTAGGACAGGATGGGCAGCCATAGGAGTACTTCCCCATGCCCCCACACCACCTGTCATTATTTTGCTAGTCAAATACTCAATAGAAGTTTTATCATTGGGATAGCGTTGTGCTATTTCGATAAAGGAAGGACCGACTGTTTTCTTATCCACTTCATGGCAGGTCATGCAATCACTTTTTTCCATCCAGTACCGGCCCCGGTGATCATATTCATCTCCAGGCTTGGGTGGAATTTGCTTTGGCAGCGAATTATAATAGGTTACTACACGTGTTGTTTTATTCGCATTAATAGTAAAGGTGCTGTCAGTTGATTTTAATAAAATGGCAACTCCATCCGGAACAGCTGATGTTATAAATACTCTTTCAAATCCAGGTTTTCCGTCTTCACTTTGAATAAACTCGGGTCGCTCTTCAATTTGAATCGTATCTCCCGAAGATAGGTGCAATTCATAGTGCAGATTGATCTGATTTTGATTAAAAGAATATCCTTTATTTATTACCGAAGGAAAACTTTCTTGTCCATCCACTTCTGCCGCCCATTTAATACGATGAAGGCTATCTGAAAAGTAAGATTTTCCCCATGAAGTGGGTTGCACATTTTTTACATTCGTATAGGGAGCCCCTTCCATCATCACTCCTCCTTTCCATACTTTATAAAGTGTACATCGGGCAAGGTCATAGGCTACGTAACACGATGAGTCCAGTGCAAGCGTGAGCATTCTGGGTTGCTTATCTAACACCGATCGGAAAGCCCAGGGATCCAATGGTCTTTGGATTACATCCGATTTCTTATCATCACAAGCCGCTAAATGGATAAATATAATAGCAATAATGATCAGCACATATAATTTATTCATGATCCTTGCTCTGCTTGACGCAGAAACCATTGGTAATTCTTCTTTCATGGCCAGCGAAGATGTTTGTGAAGAAATTTAAAAGAACCCTCATTTCGCATGGAATGACCTCCATTAAAATACTCTATGGTAGTTTTATCTTCCAGGTTAAACTTGTCATATACATATTTGACTTTTCCATATTCATAGGCAACCCACTCATCGGGTTGAACGAGGTCATCGTGACCACGCTCTACCATAAATGGTCTTGGGAAGATCAGATAAGCCATTTCAGCATAACTGAATGTACTGCCCATATTAAAATAAGGCATCTCCCACTCCAGGGTATTCATAAAGCTAACTTTGTTGTGTGTATCCACAACCTTTCGTGTCCAGTCGCCAAAGTCACCTGAACATATCGAGAGGCAATAGCCTTCCAGTACTGATGGAACACGCATAGCAGTTTCACCTCCATAACTCAGACCATAAAAAGCAATTCTGTTTTTATCTACAAAGGGGAGTGTTGCCAGCCATTGAAGGGTTTGGTCGTGCTGAGAAATAATAAATGAGAATAATGTCTTTTTAAGAGAGTTTGCTTTTCGATCCAGCCAACGATATCGGTCTTCTCCCCGGTAAGGGTTTTGCGGTGCGTACACAATGAATCCCTGGTCGGCCAATTTAGCGGCAGCGTCATTATAATAATTAAAGTTTCCTTCAACGAGTTCATGCGGTGTGCTGTTTCGTCCATGTTGACAAACTACCACAGGTCGTTTTTCTCCAGGCTTTAAATCTTTTGGTATGAGAAGAATTCCCGCGGCAAAAAGATTGGGATAAACGTCTAATCCCACTTCATACCCGGTCCATCTTTCTTTATCATAAAGTTTTCGGGTCTGTGGATTGGGAGGTAACATTTTATTATCAAATTTTCCCAGAATCTCTTCATGGAAATATTTCCGATACGCTTTCCCTTCTTCCATAAAGTGACCTGGAGAATAGTAAGGATGATAGGATTTTGGACTCCATGTTCTTTGCGCGAATTCAGGCATCACTTTATAAAGGAAAAACCGGTTTCTTTCCTGATCTGAATCGCGGAGCAACCATTGAACATGATCCTCCATCTCCTTGGCCTGCCGGATTTGTCGCGCTTCCGGATCAAATGTGCTGCGTTGATCTATGGAAGTGTCTTTTGAAATAACCAGGGAGGATTTATAACCAAGAGACAGTGCAAATTTTTCTAATGAGGATGCTGATCCAAAACTGACTGGTGTATTTTTCGGGCCACTGATGAGGTGCTTTGGCTGAAAGCCTGGTCTTATCAGCGCATCTATTCGATCATACTCATTTTTTACAGACCCAAATGATGAAGTCTGCAATTTGCCTTTGTAACCACTATATGGCAAACCCCCTACTTGCATACGTTTCTCCTCTGACTTTTCAATATCTTCGATCACTTCGGTAATTACACTGTGTTCTATTACCAGTGCGCGAGGTGCAATGAGGGATGCTATTTCAGCATCACCAAATTCAGAGAGCAGACCCCATACATTTCTGTAGATAGGCTCGTCCCATACCTTTTGGCGAGAATCAAAGTAACCACTCACCAGAGTCGCATCAATTCGGTTATCTGAAGCGGCTGCATAAAATGCAATAAGTCCTCCTTCGTTATAGCCGGCCACGCCTATTTTTACATCCTTGTCTGCAGATTGTTTGAACCAATCGATCGCAGACAATACTTTCTGCACTTCATATCCAATAACATGTCGTCCCATATGAAACGCTTGTCGGTAAATCCATTCCCGATAGGTTTGCTGTTGGTATTGGTCCTGAAATAATAATGTTCTGCTAATCAGTACCGGGATCAAAACCTGGAACCCATTCTCTGCAAGATGACGGGCAAATTGTGACTCTGGTGGTATTCCGTGCGAGAGACCAGCCAGTTGTTCAGGAGTCTGGTCTGCATCCGGGATAGCCACGATGTTTGCCACCGGTTTTATTTTTGGCTGAAGTAAAATTCCTTCACCATATACCCTGTTAAGTACAGGCCACCGCACCTGGTACACAAAGTATTTAGTAGTCTCCGCAACAAGTTCAGGGTCATTATTGAGTGAAATCTTTTGCATGTACACAACAGGCTGCTTGTCTGAAAGACCAATGCTGTAAGTAGACAATGACTTACTCTTATCCTCCACACCAATATATTGCATGAACCGGTTACGGTTAGGTTCAATGGATTTTTCATATGCTGCGGGTGAACTTAAATCACGGTTCCATAATCTTGAACGATTTAAAACGGATTGATTAATCTCATCATCCATAAATTGATGTGCTCCATCCAGCATTCTTACAGACAAATCACCTTGCCAGGGAAGCGGTCTTGTGCCAGGCATTACATCCGGCATAATTTTATAAGGAAAACTTATATCTTCCCGGTTACCGAAAATTTGAGCTTCTGCATTCGCCACGAAGCAAAACAGGATTAGGATACTCCGTATTATTTTATTTACCACTGTTTTTCCTTCTCATTTAGTTTGATCAATCAACTTTTCTTCCGCAAGAAAATTTTTCAGCCTAATCAGGTCTTTTTTCATGGAAGACATCACTGCTTCCTTGCTTATTGTCAGCGTGCTTGCTCCATGTTCGGCACCACCTAAAGCGTATTCATAATGAACAGAGATCGGGACGTTAATCTCATAGTGTTTTAATAATCTAAAATACTCTTTGAAATTTACCATTCCTTCACCCAAAGGTGCATACTCAACCTGCCATTGGCTGTTCTTTTTCGTCCAGAAAAAATCTTTAATGTCAATGGATTTAATATGCGACTTTAGCAATTTAAATCCGATTGGCCATGAACTAGCTCCTTCAACTGTGGCGTGGTTAATATCATATTGTGAACCTATCCAGGGAGAGTTGATTTGTTTCAGTACGGAGTATAAATCCCAAATGGAGGCGCCAAAATACATTCCCGAGTGATTTTGATACTCGCCTTGAATGGAATACTTCTCGTTTAGTAAAGCGAGCTTGCTTAATTGATCCTTAAAGTTCTTTAAGTTTTCTTCGATATTGATCTTCTCATCATAAAATAAATAGCCCATACGGTAATGTCGTATATCTAGGGAACTTGCGGTTTTTAAGATGTTCTCCGTAAAAGGATCTTCTGCACTTTTGATTGCAGTCGTAATCATGTAAACATTCATGCCTGCACCCCTGATTGCGGCCACTGCTTTAGGCAAATCTTCCGTCACTCTCTCTGGTAACACATGCCCATTTGGCCGTACAGTAAGGTCAACACCATCAAAGCCTAAACTTGCTGCAACCTTAGCCATTTCACCATAATCAAGCCACTGAAGATGTTTGGAAAAGATGCTGATCTTGAAGGCATCATTGCTTTTTGACTGATACGTTGCAAAATGGGGATTAGATACATTCGTTATATCGTACACTGACGAGGCAGAATCCAGAGTGTATGAAATTCCTGCCGTTGCCAGCAATGATTTTTTGATGAATTCTCTTCGGGAAGCTTTCATGGTAAGGATGGAGACTTTATTTAAACCAAAATAAATATAAGCAAAATACTATCCTTGCACTCGCATCTTCCCAAGCAGCTGCTTTCACTAGTAAAAATGCATTCTAGTCAAGCTTCGGTGTAGATGGATAAACATAGGCGGCTTTTTAAATATAATTTTGGATCAACATTCGTTGGTTTACTAATGATGTAACAGTGTGTAAGAGCAATTTCAAATTCTGTAATTAAAGACGTCTGTTAGTACTTACATATTTGGCTAAATAAGCAGTATCTGTCTCATCAGCAATTTCAATCATTGCGCTAACGTCAGCACTTCGACTTAATGCATAGTGCATATTGTCTTTCAATTTACAAACCGCTCACCTGTTTATCTTTCGGATACTTCACCTCAAACGTATAAGAAAGTTTACGCGTCTCATTAGGTTGAATAGTCAAGTTCCAAATTAACTTGCCCGAATCTTTCATGAAGTTGGCACCGCCAGTTTCCAATGCAGTCACTTCAATTTGTGCATTTTTAGAAACCGGGAGTTGATCCTCTACAACAATTTTTATGACTTCAGCCTTTGTATTCCGAACAGAAATCTCCCACGTATAATTTTCTTTTTGACTTGACCCTATAAATCTGCGGGAAGTTAAGTCTCTGATTTTCTCTCGCTTTACCACAATACGCTGGTCTCTACCCAAAGAAAGCGAAAGCGTATCCTTAATGTTATTGGGATCAATAAACGTCTTACCCACAAATGTTCCTTCAAAGAAGATATTAGCCTCACCAGGCAGCAAACTAAATTCTTCCCAGCCAGTTGCTTTTGCTAATAAGAACGCATTCTGATCAAGCTTAGGAGCAACAGAATAAATATAATCTGCCTTTACATCAAAGTTACGAATATCCACCAAGGTTGGCTTGCTTGCTGAGGCAACAGTATATGGAAGAGCAATATCAAACTCAGTGTTCAAGGTGGTTTGAACAGTAGTTACATAATCTGCTATTGAAGTGGCTTCCTCTTTCATCTCAGCGGGTCCTGCCATGTCCACACTTTGTGACATTGGCTGCATCCCTTTACTTTTTCGTTCGAGGCTATATGATATTGGCTGATAAAAATCCAAATACCAGGTATAAAGCTCCGGCTTCAATCCGCTGAGATTGGGATTAGCCGTTGACAGTTTCAATTTCACATTCTTCCATTCCTCACCTGTGCTTTGATAAACATTGGCTTTGTAATTGAGTTGAAGCGGGCTCTTGGTGTTGATGGCTCTCACATCATAGATAGGTTGCCATCCTGCATTGGCAACGATATAGTTCACTTCCAGATCAACGGAGGTTGGAACGTCTGCAGAAACGTTCACAACAATCTCGCTTGTGTTTCTCTCATAGAGTTCATTTTGCGAATTGATTTGAAGCTGAAGTTTTGCAATTCGCTCATTTATTTTCTTAATCTTGTCATCCTCCTTCATGCGTGAGCTTACTATTTCGCTCAACCTGCTTCTGTAAAAGTCAGCCATCGATTTTAATTCAGTTACCGTAAGGTTTTGGGAGGTACCTCCTATCTTTTGATTGTTCATCAGCATTTGTTCTTCCTTATTCAGAATTTCCTTTTGGCTTTGTGCCAGGCTAGCTTGATTTCTTAAATAGTCTAATGAATCCTTCAAGGTTTTCAATGCCTTTGGGGTATTAAACTCACTAAGATAATTTTGCTGATGGCTGGTGCCTAAGATTACAAAGGTACCTTTGCCTGAGACTTGAATACTTTGGGGATCAAGTTGAGAAGAAAGGCCCGTAATGATCAAATTCGTTTTACCGGGTTCAACACGGCTCTTAACTTCGCGAGTAACTTGAGCATTGCTGAGAAAGACCGTGACACCTTTAATTTTAGAATCTACGGTTTTATCAGATTGAGCAAGAACGAATTCTGTTGAAAGGCACACCACGGCCAATAGAATGTAGTTTTTCATGTTTTAATTATTTGATTCGAACAAAGGATGCAGAGATTGATAAATTTCCACATTATACTTGATATTTTTTCTAAATCGTTGGAAAATGGTTCTAATAAAAGACTTTTGTGATTATGAACGACATTGTACTTTCCCATCAACACCTCAAAAAATTCGCTTCTGAAATTTTTCTAAAAATTGGCTGCCCGGAAGAGCAAGCCAAAAAAGCCGTTGAGGTATTAATTAGTGCGGATCTGCGAGGAATTGATTCCCATGGGATTGCACGCTTGTCCGGTTATGTCAGATTGTGGGAAGCGAAACGAATAAATAGTACACCAAACATAAGAGTGGTTCATGAATCTCCAAGCACATCGGTTGTCGATGGTGACGCGGGACTCGGTTTGGTGGTCGCACCTCATGCGATGGAGATTGCCATTCAAAAAGCGAAAGTCTGTGGCACGGGTTGGGTAGCCGTGAAAAATTCAAATCACTTTGGCATAGCAGGCTATCACTCTATGATGGCCTTAGAACACGATATGATTGGCATCTCCATGACAAATGCCAGCCCACTTGTAGCGCCAACCTTTTCTGTTGAGCGATTGTTAGGAACGAATCCGATTTGTGTGGCCATCCCGGCCAACGAACAGCCACCCTTTGTCGCAGATTTTGCCACTACTACAGCCGCTAATGGCAAACTGGAAATTCTGCAACGAAAAAATAAAGAGGCACCGGAAGGATGGATCCAAAAGAAAGATGGGTCTATCTCCACTAGCCCACACGAACTAAAAGATGGTGGCGCACTTATTCCGCTTGGCAGTGATCGCGAACACGGAAGTCATAAAGGTTTTTGCCTGGGTGCCTGGGTTGATATTTTTTCGGGCATCTTGAGTGGCGCGAATTACGGACCTTGGGTTCCTCCTTTCGTTAGTTTCTTAGCCCCACCAACGGATCCTGTGGGCGCAGGGATTGGACATTTTTTTGGAGCCATGCGAATAGATGCATTTAGACCTGCAAGTGAATTTAAACTCCATATGGACAATTGGATCACACGTTTCAGGGCATCGAAGACAATTGAAGGACAGGAAAAATTAATTATTCCAGGTGATCCCGAAAGAGAAAGCGAATCGGAGCGTTTGGTAAACGGGATTCCGCTGAATCCAAAAGTAGTTGATGACCTAAAAGCTTTAGCAGATAAATTTGAATTAAAATTTTAGAAGCCGGCTGTAATGCCGAACCGAAGAATTAGCGGACTCGAATAGGGATAGTAAGCATAGTTATACGAGCTCTGATAAGAAAAATTATAAAGAGCCGATGCGAAGAAGCCAGCCTTGCGTCCAATTGGTTGAAAAAAACCACCCCCTGCTAAAAAGCTGTTGAAATCCTTTCGCAGAGTTTCCCCCGGACTATTACCAGGAAATTCATAATTCAAGTGTTCAAATTCTGCGTGAAGAAAAAATGGACCAAAAACCTTGAAGCGTGCGAAAAGGCTCGCACCGTAATCATTAGTTGTCAATTGTGGTGAAATCCCTTTGTAGGAAGTGTACCGATACTGCAACCCAATGCCAGGGGCAAACCTCGGTGATACCTTGTATCCGATGATTGGTGAAACCGAAACAAAATCTGTATACCGGGTGAAACTGGCACCAAATCCGCCACCCACAAACATTTTGTCACGTATTGAAGGCTTATCCGTTGATGCCTCATCTCCCCATTGTGCAAAAACAGGAACGCTAAAAAGAAATAAGCATATGGAAAATAGATGTTTCATTACTCTTCTTGAATAATAAAAACATCTTCGGTTTCCTTTTTCATCAGATACTTTTCGCGTGCAAATTTTTCCAATAACTCTTTGTTAGTCATCAACTCCATTCGGTCTTTTTCAACTTCGGATATTTTCTTCTGATAGTATTCCTTCTCATTTTGAAGGGATCGAATTTTGGCACCGAGTTTAAACCGGGAGACCAGGTCGTTAGAGTCTAAAAAAGTAAGCCAAACAAGGAAACATATACTTGTGACGATGTAAAAGTTTCTAAAAAGTGGAGGTAATTTCTTGAACATAGTTTAAAAAATGATGATACGAAGATAAGAAATTTTATAAAATTCTTTTTCTCATCCAGATTAAGGTATTTCTAATGTCTAAAATGATGATTGGATTGGTCAAAAATAGGGCATCATCGCAGCACCGATTGGCAAGAATTTAGTTCAAGGCTTAAGCACTCTTGGCCTCCGTTAGATTGGCCTTTAGAATCACTTCATCCAGATCAATGTTGGTGAGTTCCAACCCGTACATGAGGAACCGAGCCTCTTTGGTACTTAAAATCGAATCTGCTTGCGCCAATCGGTATAAGTGAACGAAAGCACAAATCTTTTCTTCTTCTGTGCATGTATTTAGCAATTCAGCACCTCTAGAGTAAATCTCCTGCTCCGATCTCGATAGTACAGACTTCTCAAAATCTTTGAATACTGAATCCGAAATATTTTCCTCTTTTCTAATTTTTATAATTGCCAACCTTTCACGTTCATCAATCCGTCCATCAACTTTCACTAGAAAATGAACGAAATGGAGCAGGCCTAATTGAAAGTTACTGTTCTTCTGCACAAGCCGGATAATTAAAATTTCCCTTATAGGTAAACATAAGGATAACTAACAACACAGCAAATACCCTGAAAATGGTATTTCATAATGTGGACTTTATGCGATTACTTCTTTTAGATGTACTTTATAACAGAGAAATAACAAAAAAAGCCGGAGTTCATACCCCGGCCACATTCATTATAATTTAAAAGAATCTTAGAAGTTCTTGCCTGGGAAAAAGGCAACATCACCAAGCTCTTCTTCAATACGGATAAGTTGATTGTATTTCGCCATCCGGTCGGAACGTGAAGCCGATCCAGTTTTAATCTGTCCTGTATTTAACGCAACCGCTAAGTCTGCTATCGTAGTGTCTTCAGTTTCGCCTGAGCGGTGAGACATGATGCTCTTATACGAGTTTCTTCTGGCAAGATTTACTGCATCGATCGTTTCGGTGAGCGATCCAATCTGATTTACTTTTATCAATATCGCATTGGCCACGCCTTTTGTAATGCCATCTTGCAGTCGTTTTACATTTGTTACAAAAAGATCGTCACCTACCAATTGCACCTTCTTTCCAATGTTATCCGTTAGTGCCTTCCAGCCCGCCCAATCATCTTCGGCTAATCCATCTTCAATCGAAATGATGGGATATTTTTTAGACCAGTTGGTCCAATATTCCGCCATCTCCAATGGCTTCAATTTTTTACCAGAAGATTTTTTGAAATGGTATGTTTTGGTTTTGCTGTCAAAAAATTCTGAGGCTGCTGGATCCAGGGCAATAAATACATCGGAACCAGGCTTATAACCAGCCTGCTCAATTGCTTTCAACACAATTTCAATTGCCTCCTCATTGGATTTAATGTTTGGAGCAAATCCTCCTTCGTCACCAACATTGGTAGATAAACCTTTATCGTGTAGAACTTTCTTTAAAGTATGGAAAATCTCCGCTCCCATCTGCAACGCCTCAGAGAAAGTATCTGCTCCTACTGGCATAACCATAAATTCTTGAAAATCAATTGAGTTATCAGCATGGCTTCCACCGTTCAATATGTTCATCATCGGAACAGGAAGTGTATTGGCATTGACACCACCAATATATCTATACAATGATTGGCCTGACTCCATAGCGGCTGCTTTGGCAACTGCTAATGAAACACCTAGGATAGCATTGGCACCAAGTTTTCCTTTGTTAGGAGTGCCATCCAATTCAATCATGATCTTATCGATGAAGCTTTGCTCCATAACAGGAAGACCAATAATCTCAGAAGCAATTTTTGTATTGACGTTAGTAACTGCTTTGAGCACGCCCTTGCCCATGTATCTTTTCTTGTCGCCATCTCGCAATTCAACTGCCTCATGCGATCCTGTTGAGGCACCGGAAGGAACAGCCGCCCGGCCAAACGCTCCGGATTCGGTAAACACATCTACCTCCACTGTAGGGTTACCTCGACTATCTAAAATCTGACGTGCGTAAATGCTTTCAATTAAACTCATTTTTGTTTGGGATTTAAGAATTTAGAATTGGGATATTATATTTTTGATTTAAGCTACTTTAAGATCATCCTGGATCATATCAAGAAACTGGTCAAACAGATATCGTGAATCGTGCGGACCTGGCGAAGCTTCCGGGTGGTACTGTACGGAAAAAGCTTTTTTGTTTTTCAGTCGTATGCCCATGATGGTATTATCATTCAAATGAAGGTGCGTAACCTCTACATCAACGTTTTTTTCAATATCTTTTTCACTAACAACAAATCCATGATTTTGGGATGTCATCTCTCCTAATCCTGAAATTAAATTTTTCACAGGATGGTTTAACCCCCGATGGCCATGGTGCATCTTATATGTTGAAAGTCCTGCTGCCAAGGCAAGCAATTGGTGTCCCAGACAAATTCCAAAAACAGGTTTATCTGATTTTAAAATTTCTTTAACTGTACTAACTGCGTAATCCATTACCGAAGGATCACCGGGCCCATTGGTAAGGAAATATCCATCCGGCTTCCATTTCTCCATTTCTGAAAATGTTGTTTTGGCAGGAAACACTTGAACGTAGCAATCGCGACTTGCAAGATTCTTCAAAATGTTATTCTTAATCCCGACATCCAGGGCAGCAACTTTAAACCGCGCTTTCGAATCGCCAGCAAAATAAGGTTTCTTCGTACTTACCAAAGAGGCCAGTTCAAGTCCATCCATAGAGGGTACTTTCTGCAATTCTGACTTTAATAGTTCAGGTGTCAACTCAGACGAAATGATCGCATTCATCGCACCTTTGTTTCTAAGATGGCGTACCAACTTCCGGGTATCAATATCTGTTATGCCCACAATACCATGTCTGACCAAATATTGTTGAAGGCTTTCTTTCGCAGTTTTGCGACTATATTCCTCTGAAAACTCATTCACCACCAAGCCACTGATTTTTGGATTAGATGACTCCTGCTCTGCATCTACTGTGCCGTAGTTGCCAATGTGGGCGCTTGTGTTCACGATGATCTGCCCAAAATAGGAAGGATCAGTATAGATCTCCTGATAGCCAGTCATACCGGTATTGAAACAAATCTCTCCACCGGTGGTTCCTTTTTTACCAATGGCTTTGCCTTCTATCAGAAGGCCGTCTGCAAGAAGCAGGTAGGCTTTTTCGCTCAACTTTTTTTATTTAGGTCTAACAAAAATAAGGTCTCAGACACATATTAAAGGGACTGCTAGCATTAAAAGTTACACAACCGATTTAAATGCACGGCTGATGGGAACATATTCCCGAAAATCAATAAAAAAGGGATTGAAACCAGTCCAATCCCTTTTTTAAGATATAAAATGCTCACTATTATTCTTTCTTTTTTGCAGATTTCTTAGCTGCCTTCTTTGGCTTGTCTTGTTTCTCTTCTGTCACTGTTTCCACAACTTCAGCATCTTCTACGTCACCTTTCTTTCCTTTACGGCTTCTACGTGTTTTAGCTTTCTTCTCAGCTCCATCCTTTTTATAGAGGTCATTGAAATCAACTAATTCAAGTAGGCACATTTCAGCATTATCCCCTAAGCGAACATCACCCATCTTAATGATTCGTGTGTATCCACCCGGACGATCGGAGGTACGTCCTGCAACTTCACCAAACAATACCTTTATAGAATCTTTGTTTTGAAGATAGGACATCACCGTTCTGCGAGAATGTGTACTGTCTGTTTTAGCCTTGGTGATCAAAGGTTCAACATACTTTTTCAGCGCCTTGGCCTTTGCCACTGTTGTGGTGATCCTTTTGTTCAGGATTAAGGAAGATGCCATATTGGATAGCAGCGCGCTTCGATGAGAAGCGGTGCGGCTAAGGTGATTAATTTTTTTACCGTGTCTCATTACTCTTCTTCCAATTTATATTTGCCAAGATCCATGCCAAAAGTAAGGTTCTTCTCGGCCACTAGTTGCTCTAATTCTGCAAGAGACTTCTTACCGAAGTTTCTGAACTTCATCATGTCTGAGATATCAAGTCTCACGAGGTCGCCTAATGATTTAACATCAGCTGCCTTCAGGCAGTTGTAAGCACGAACAGAAAGGTCAAGATCATGAAGCCCTGTCTTCAACAGTTTACGCATATGCAACATTTCTTCATCAACCTGCTCAATTTCGCTGTCTTTACCGGTTTCCAGTTCAATAGATTTATCTGAGAATA
The DNA here is from genome assembly GCA_016650355.1 of Bacteroidia bacterium. Lineage (GTDB taxonomy): Bacteria > Bacteroidota > Bacteroidia > Cytophagales > Cyclobacteriaceae > ELB16-189. Next base: position 19,199 of record JAENVX010000353.1, read on the forward strand.
AACGGAAGTGCTGAATCAAGATATAGGCAGCACCCTCCAGCGCTTCTTCAGGATGGATAGAGCCATCAGTCTCAATATCAATCAAAAGTTTTTCGTAGTCAGTCTTTTGCTCAACGCGAGTGTTCTCAACACTGTACTTCACATTTTTCACAGGTGTGAAAATTGCATCGATAGGAATGAATCCAAAAACTTGCTCCGTTGGTTTGTTCTCTTCAGCAGGCAAGTAACCTCTTCCTTTTTCGATGGTCAATTCAATTTCGAAATGAGCTGACTCATCCAAATTACAGATAACGTGTTCTGGATTTAGAATTTCAAACGCTGTAGTGAATTTTGCAATATCACCAGCTTTAAACTGCTTCTGCTTCTTAATGTTAACAGTTACTTTGGTATCAAAGCCGTCTGTGATCTTTCTGAAACGAGCTTGCTTCAAGTTAAGAATGATTTCCGCAACGTCTTCAACCACTCCTTCAATTGTTGAAAACTCATGCAAAACGCCTGGAACTTTAATTCCTGTGATGGCATAACCTTCCAAGGAGGACAAAAGAATTCTTCTTAGCGCGTTGCCAACCGTAACGCCATATCCTTTTTCAAGTGGTTTAAAAGTGAAAAGTCCATGAAAATCATCTGACTTCTCCATTACTACCTTCTCGGGCATTTGAAATGCTAATATTGACATAATCGATTTATTTAGTTTGTAGGATTACTTAGAATACAATTCAACGATCAACTGCTCATTGATATTTTCAGGAATATCCTGGCGTGGAGGTAAGTTGATGAACTTTCCTACCAACTCCCGACCATCCCATTCCAGCCAATTGTACTTTTTGGCGGATTGAATAGAAAGGCTATTGGTAATAGTTTCCAAAGATTTAGATTTTTCACGAACCTCTATGCTGTCGCCTGCACGAAGCCCAAACGAAGGGATGTTTACGACATCCGAGTTTACCAAAATGTGTTTGTGAACAACCAACTGACGCGCTGCCCTACGAGTTGGTGCAATACCAAGTCTGTAAACAACGTTGTCCAAACGAGCCTCCAACATTTGAAGTAGTACTTCACCGGTTACACCTTTTTTGCGTGTAGCCTTGTCAAAGGTATGAGCAAACTGTCTTTCCAATACACCATAAGTGTATTTAGCCTTCTGTTTTTCAGCTAGCTGGATTGCATATTCCGACTGCTTACGCTTTTTCCCTTTTCCATGCTGACCAGGAGGATAGTTCTTTTTTAAGAGAGCTTTGGTCTCACCCATGATGGGTTCGTTAAACTTTCTGTTAATTCTTGCCTTGGGGCCTGTATATCTTGCCATGACTTAGCGGTAAACTCTGTTATAATAAAATTAAACTCTTCTCTTCTTTGGCGGGCGGCAACCATTGTGCGGCAATGGAGTAACATCACGGATGATGGTAACTTCAATACCAGAATTCTGGATGGTACGGATAGCCGATTCCCTTCCAGCGCCTGGGCCCTTTACAAAAACTTCCACTTTGCGAAGGCCTTGTTCAAATGCTTTGGTGGAACAATCCTGAGCAGCAGTTTGAGCTGCATACGGAGTATTTTTCTTAGAGCCCTTGAAACCCATCTTGCCAGCCGATGCCCAGGAAATAACCTGGCCTGTCGTATTGGTCATTGAGATAATGATATTGTTGAAGGTTGCGCGAATATGTGCATGACCTACGGCCTCCACATTCACGACACGCTTCTTTGCTTTATCCTTTCTCTTTTCTACTGGTGCTGCCATATCAAAAAGTCTTTACTTTTAATGATTAACCTTTAACTGCCTTCTTCTTGTTTGCTACTGTCTTACGCTTACCCTTACGAGTACGAGCATTGTTTTTTGTTTTTTGTCCGCGCACAGGAAGCCCTCTACGATGACGCAGACCACGGTAACAACCGATGTCCATCAAGCGCTTAATGCTTAACTGAACTTCAGATTTAAGAGCTCCCTCAATCTTAAATTTCTCTGCAATAAAAGCACGGATGGCATTCGACTCATCATCGTTCCAGTCCTTTACTTTTTTGTCAAAGCTTACTCCCGAATTCGTTAGAATCGTCTGAGCAGTTCTCCGTCCGATACCAAAAATGTAGGTAAGG
>JAENVX010000354.1 GCA_016650355.1 Bacteroidia bacterium
AACGCAGCCTACAGGTACAATCATCCCAAGGGAAGCTTTAGACCTTTTATCCAAGTCGGTTTCAATTATGGAGTGGCTACTAAATCGGAAACAAACCTTTCATCATTCCGAAAGGATGAGCAAGGGCTTTTTGCTGGCCTTGGATTGAAAAAAGAGAGGTTTCTTATTGAAGGGCGCTATGAAAGCACAAACGCAATGTCTGTCTTTAGTTTAATAAGCTCTTATACTAATTCCGTATACGTCCTACTCTCTTATCAATTAAACAAATAGCAAAAAAGATTCTGCAAATTTCAGTATCGTGCGATGATACCTTTGAAGAAAGGAGTCGCGTGAAATGTCAGCATAATAAAAAAAGAGTCAGGCAACTACCTGACTCTTTTCTATAAAGATTACAATCTTCTCAAACGTTATTTTTCTTTCTGCGCATCGGTATGCAGCTTAATTTGTTTGTCTAGTAATTTTTTGTCACCCACCAGCACCAGCATCATATCTTCGTACTTGAAATGATCTTTTGTCATCTGCGTCACTTTCTCAGGTGTAACCGCGTAGATGTTTTTCACCCGGTCGGTCATGTAACTATCGGTAAGGCCATGCAGGTCTATAAAATTCAACTGACCGATGATGCCACCGGGGTTTGAGTTTTGCAAGACAAAGGTGCCTGCCATGTAGCGTTGAATTCCTTCCAACTCATCTTTGGAAGGTGTCTCCGTTTGCAACCGTTTAATTTCCTTTGAAATTTCCCGCAAGGATTCACCCGTATGTTCGCTTGTCACATCGGCCTGCTCATACCAAATGGAAACGCCTTTGCGATTTTGAATTGTACTGAACGGTGAATACGTATATCCTTTGTCTTCGCGAATGTTGCTGGTGATGCGCGAACCAAACGAACCGCCCAACAGAGAGTTGGTCACCTGTAAGGCCACATAATCCTGATCTTGTGGAATGAGTGTAGGCAATCCAATCATGATGGTACTTTGTGGAGCATCCTTCCGGTCGATCATTGCAATATCGTTGGTGCGCTGTTGCTTAACCGGAGGGAAGTTCGCTGCCGGTCCTTCTTTCCAGGAAGTAAACGATTCATCAATAGCTTTGCTTACGGCTGCTTCGTCAAACTTGCCCACCACATATAGTACCGATCGCTTGGCACCAAAGTTGGATTCATAAAATCCCCTGGCTTTCTCCACGGTATAGCTGTCAAGCATTGCCTCGGTGGGGAAGTATCTTCCGTAAGGATGATCTTTATACACCATTTCAAAAAACTTTTCTGATGCCTGTGCTTGTGGCACGGATCGTTGTACGGTTAACTGTCTTTTCAAATCCGCTTTCAATCGTTCTACTTCACTGCCTGGCATCGCAGGATTCATCGTGATGTCGGCAATTACTTTAATTAATTCTGGCACAAACTCGGAAAGAACAGAGCCGCTGATCGTAACATTGTCCATCCCCGTGCTCACATCAATGTCGCCACCCATGCCCGCTACTTTTTTAGAGATTTCTTTGAACGTTTTTGTGGTGGTTCCTTCTTTCAGCAACATGCCGGTGAGGTCTGCCAACCAAACTTCATCGGCAGCTTCATGCACATTGCCGGTTTTGATGATCAACCGTACATCTGCTTTCGGCACAGCACCATAGGGCACCAGTGTAAAGCGCAAACCGTTGGGAAGTTGTTTTTCTTTTTTCTCAGGCAGCTTAAAATCTTTGGGTGTGCCTCCTACAGGAGCTGTTTGTTTTTGAGCTAGTGCTTGTGAACTGATGGTGGCACTAATGACCAGGCAGAGTATTGATTTAACTATCCTTTTCATTTGGTTTCAGCTTTAGGGTCAATAATGAGAATGGTTCTGTTGGTAGAACGCAGATATTCGGTTGCGGTCTTTTTAATCAGATCAGGTGTTACCTTCTTAAATTCTTCTTCAAGTGTATTAAGGCGAGCGGGGTCATCATCAAACAAAGCAAAACTTGCCAGCATGTCGGCTCGGCCCACGCCAAAAAAACCACCCAGATCATCGTATAATTTTGAGCGCATCTTTACAACAGCCAGATCCAAATCTTCCTGTGTTACGGTGCTCATCAATTCACCAACGGCTTTATCTACTTGCACAAGAATGGAATCTGGCGATACGTTTGCATCATAAATCATGTCTGCCATCCAGATCATCGGGCCGCTGTAGTTGAACATGTTGCCGAGATAGTTAATGCCTCCGCTTACGCCACCCGTATAACCTTTTTCCTGCACCAGTGCGAGGTAGAGTTTGCTATCCTGACCTTGCAAGAGCATTTGATCAATCAATCCCATTGCATAATATTCAGGTGTATTGCGTTCCGGCATTTTATAGGCCACGGCAATGGCAGGTTTGTTAGCCAGCTTGTCTTCTTTTGTAAATCTTTTTTCCGCCTCTTGGCGAGGTTCGGAGATATCTGGCTTCGCTGGTAAATCAGACATGGGAATGCCACCAAAATATTTTTCTATCCATTGCTTGGCTTCTTCTATTTCAAAATCACCTACGATTGCCAGCGATGCATTATTGGGTGCATAAAATGTTTTGAAAAACGAATCAACATCTTCAAGCTTAGCAGAGTCCAGGTCTTTCAGATCGCCATAAAAATTATGCGCATTATGCCAGTTTTCATTAGCATACTGGGGCATATCCAGCCACGGAAATCCACCGTAAGGCTGGTTGAGGACATTAACCTTTACTTCATTCTTCACCACCCCCTGCTGGTTTGTCAGGTTTTCTTGCGTAATGGCCAAGCCACTCATCCTATCGGCCTCTGCCCAAATTGCAGTCTCCAGTTTATGCGCGGGCATTACCTCAAAGTAGTTGGTAAAATCAAAGCGGGTAGAGCCATTAAGAATTCCTCCATTCTGTTGTACCAGTTTGATGAACTCCATCTTACCAAGATTCTTAGATCCCTGAAACATCATGTGTTCGAACAGGTGCGCAAAGCCGGTACGGTTTTTTGGTTCAATGCGAAAGCCAATGTTGTAGTAAACGGCAACCGCCACGGTAGGCGCTGTTTTATCCTGCGAGAGGGCAACCTTAAGGCCATTCTTAAGCTTGTAATATTCAACAGGCACTTTAAACGAAGTTGAGCCTTCTTCTTTTTTTAGATCGGAACAACTGCTAAATAAAAAAACCAGGACCACAATCAATCCATAAGTTTTGATGTGTTTGGGGATGGGGATGGAAACCATAGGCATACTTTTTTTGATTGATGATTTAGTGCGGTGAAGATAAGATGAAGTTTTATACAAAAAGGTTTAGGAGCATGGAAATAAATTGAATCTCACTGCCCGATTGTGGACACTTACGGGCCATAATGAGCATGAAAAAAATAAAATTCAACATAGCTGGTTACACCACAAAGGAATAGTCACTAACAAAAGAGGCCAGCAACAAAACCTGGAGTAATTCTTAGTTGGCTGTCCTCCCTAATTAAACCTTGAAGTGAGATGACCCATTTTAAAAATGTGCTCTTCATTTGGGTAGCTATGTACTTAGCTATCGTGCGCATTCGATCCCTATCAGCCACCTGTCATCAACAACAATCCGCTTTCGCTAATTTTTTTTCCGCTTCCCTTGACTTTATCACTACGTCTATGATTACGCGTTTACCAGGCAATGCGTGGAATTTTTAATTAAGGTTTATTAAATACTAACTGCGATATGACATGAAAACATTTTTGATCATAGCCCTAATTGTATTGACATGGCTTGGTTGCCGTCACCAGAATAAAAAAGAACAAGATGACCTGGTTATTTATAAGACTCATCAAAAATTGAGTGCCTATAAAGAATCTGTGGATATACTAAGCGAGCACCTGATGAACCTAAACCAGCAGTTTGAGGTAGCTGAAGAAGACATCATTCTCCAAATAAAAGAATTCCAACTGATGCCTAACGATCAGGCGCTGCAACATTTTATGAAAGCTGTTGAAAAAAAAGAAAGCGTGGAAGGGCAAATTGAAAAAACGATTTTGGAAATCAACACGCTGGCCGATTCAGTACTAGTAACAGAAAATAGAATACAGGAAGGAATGGGATCGTTAATGATTGACTGACTTGAGGGGTGAAAGTCTGAACGTGATTGTAATGGAAAGGAAACTTAACTTTGATAGAAACGGCAAGGACTGGTCAGAAATTACCAAAATCGAGGTTTGGGAAAAAGGACGGGTAGTTGCCTACTCCTCCGAGGATTGGCGCTGGGACATGCGGGGGAATGTGATGAAATGGTCTGAGTATGGTAACGAGAATTCTGAGTATGGTTGGGAGATCGGACATATGGACTCTGAATCTGACGAGAATAACAACGATGACAATTTACATCCCGTGAGTTTGAAAATTAAGAAGCTCAATGAGAAGTTGGTCTCGCGCAAAGATTCAAAATAGACTTCCCGTTAATAAATCGATAGGCAATTTTGATTGGTCTATCAAAATTCGCGTACGGAATCGGGCCAAAAGGCACTGGCATTGTATCCTTAATAGAATCGCCTACTTTTGTCATTCACCTAACCTCTTATTATGGCCGTTTTTAACATTCAACAAATAAAAGAAATCAACGATTCCATTGAAGAGATCGCAAAAGTCATTAAACCAAAATGCGAGATTGGAGCACATGATAAAATTTCACTTTCGGTACTTTTAAAAACTCAAAAGCCTGCAAAGAAGGTTACGCATTTTAAATGCAAGCGTGAATATTCCGATGCTATCGTAACTCATTTTGTTAAAGAAAAGGAGGTTGTTAAAAACAGGTTTCACAAAAACAACCAATCAAACATTTTCGTCTTGAAATAATCTTTTATTGGCGTTCCTGTATTTTAAAGTTGGGTGACATGTGATTATCTTGACGCTTAATCGAATACCTCATCAGCAATACAATGGAAATAAGAAAATTTGGATCACAAGGATTAAAAACATCTCAACTCGGTCTTGGCTGCATGGGCATGTCAGAATTTTATGGGCCAGGCGATGATGCCGAGTCGATCAAAGTTATTCACCGCGCCATCGAGCGGGGCGTCACCTTTCTGGATACATCCGATGCGTATGGACCGTTTACGAACGAGGTGTTGGTGGGCAAAGCCATCAAAGGCAAACGCGATCAGGTGTTGCTGGCTACCAAGTTTGGGATTGTTCGCGACCTCACCGACCCCAATCTGCGAAGTATAAGCGGCACACCGGCTTATGTTGCTTCAGCCTGCGAAGCAAGTTTGAAAAGATTAGATGTTGAGGTGATTGACTTATATTATCTGCACCGTGTGGATCCGGCTACGCCAATTGAAACGACCGTAGCCGCAATGGGCGACTTAGTGAAAGCGGGAAAAGTGAAAACCCTCGGCTTGTCTGAAGTCACTCCTGCAACGCTGCGGAAAGCACATAACGTGCATCCTATTACTGCAGTGCAAAATGAATACTCGTTATGGAGTCGTGAACCAGAAGACGGGGTGCTTGCAACGTGCCAAGAGTTGGGTATTGCCTTCGTGCCTTACAGTCCGTTGGGTCGGGGATTCCTTACGGGAAACATTAAAAAATTCGATGACCTTGCAGCCGATGACTGGAGGAGACTAGCCCCACGTTTCATGGGAGATAATTTTCAGAAAAACCTGAATCTGGTAACTAAGTTGGAAGCATTTGCTGCAAAGAAAAATTGCACCATCTCGCAGCTCGCCTTAGCCTGGGTGGTAGCTCAAGGTGACAACCTCTTCCCTATTCCGGGCACCAAACGCATGAAGTATTTGGAAGAAAATATTGACGCGCTGAACGTAACGTTTTCAAAGGAAGAATTGAAAGAGTTAGACACCATTGCCCCAAAGAATGTAGCTGTTGGTAATCGCTATATGGAGGGAGCCATGAAGTTTATAAATGCGTAAGTGATCATCTTATTTCGAGCAATTCGATTACGGCATAAAACCAACACCTCTTGACATTAGCCCCGCTAATAGTGGAATTATAAAAAGTAATAATAATTCCATGCGAAGCATCCAAAAACCTGCAGGCGGAATTTTAATGAGTTCGTCCTGAGTTCCTCGGTTCTTCAGAAAAAAAATGGTGGGATAGATAGACAATAGCCCAATCGTTCCAAACAACGAAATCTTGAGAATGAAAATCCAGTTTTGGGTGTAGTACACACTGGGTTTACCAAAACTTCCCAACCACAACGTTAGGCCAGCACCTAGCAATGTAAGCGCAGCCAGACCGTACACAGCATCAATCCTGGATACACGATTTAACGCTGATCGGGTCATTTCCTTTTTGAGAAGCAAGTGCTCGGATACCAACGAACCTACTATCGCAAAAATGCTGATGAAGTGGATGTAACGTAAAACGATTTCTGTGGTCATCGTTAAGGAACCCGGATGTTTTAATTTATTCTCTCACCTTTCCTGTAAGAACACCCGCCTTCGAATTAAAAGGATTGCCTGATGACCTTCTGAACGATACTACTTGGCCAACATGCCAAATGGCATCCGCTATTGGTCCATTAAGTTCGTTCCAAAAAGGATATTCGGTTGTGCTCTCTCCTCTCTTGAAAACCATGTCAAACTCTTGCAAGTCTTTCTCTGAACTAGCTTTGAGTCGGTCGCTTGCGGCTTTAATATTTTCAAGAGTTGCCCGTCTCATTTCTTCAAAAGTCATCGGAGGATTATCGCTTCGCACATTTGCCGTTTTGGTTGTTGAGTTGACAATCACCAATGTGAGTTCATAAATATGCGTAATGGTTTCCAGTGAAGTTCTCGCTTCTGCTGAAGGTTTGTGGCTAAGGTCTTCTGAACGCAATCCCTCTGTGGCCCAAAAATATCTGAACCCTAAGCCATCCACTACCCGAGCGGCAACAGCACCTGCTGTATATGCCTCCGGATAGGCTGGAATTTCGTAGTACGGCAATGTTTTGTCTTGAGCGCTAATAGCAGTAGCAATTAATACAACAAGAGAGAGGAGGACAAGGGGCAATTTCATAGGGGGGAAATTGAAAGTTCAAATTTTTAGAAGTACCTTTTCACACACCGGACTCAGTGAAGAACGAGCGTGGGTTAGAAAAGTTCGAGTTTCAATATTAACAGTTATATTTAAAATAGTATTGACCCCTTAACCTTATTTGAACATTATGAAGACTTTTTCAATTTTCGCGCTAGCGGGACTGCTACTGATCACGTTAACCAGTCAGAAAAAAGAGACAAATTCAGAGGGCTGGATAAATTTATTCGATGGCAAATCGTTTGCC
>JAENVX010000355.1 GCA_016650355.1 Bacteroidia bacterium
ATGAAAGAGGGCTAAGCATTCCATCTACTGGCGCAGGATATGATCAACTGGTAAAAGACCCCGCTGCCGTAGCTGCGAATGCCAAAGCGCTAGGCGCAACATATGTTATGACCGCCTGGATACCGCATACAAAAGGCGCCTTCAATCTTGATAATGCAAAGAAAGCTGTTGAGGATTTTAATGCCGCTGGTAAGGTCCTTAAAGAAAATGGCGTTACGTTTTGCTATCATATCCATGGCTATGAATTTCAGCCGCTTGAAAAAGGGACCTTGTTGGATTACATAATCAAAAATACAAATCCGGAATATGTTTCATTTGAGATGGATGTGCTGTGGACCCAATTCGGTGGTGGAGACCCAGTAGCACTTTTAAAGAAATATGGAAACCGATGGAAATTAATGCACCTAAAGGATTTAAGAAAAGGAGTGCCAAAGGATCTTACAGGAGGTACATCTCAGGAAAACGATGTAGCCTTAGGAACTGGTGAAATCGACATTCCCGGTATACTAAAGGAGGCCAACAAAATAGGAATCAAACATTTCTTCATAGAAGATGAGAGCAGTCGTGTGAATATGCAAGTACCACAGACAATTGCCTACCTCAAGAGTTTGAAGTACTAAACCAACTCACAACAAACCTGCGCTGTGTTAAAGATGGCGCAGGTTTTTTTATGACCGTTTATGTCCAGAACTTGTTCGGAATCGAACAAGATCAATAATTAGTATGGATAATTTGAGTAATTCCAACGCGATTAAACTTGGCACAATTATTAATACTACAAATAGGAATTAATTATTTTGGTTATGAAGAGATATCAGTTAGGTGAGTTTGAAGAAGTAGTAATGCTTACTGTTGGCATTTTACATAGTGAGGCTTACGGTGTCTCCATTAAAAAAGAAATAGAAAAACGGCTATCACGAAATGTAAGTGTAGGAGCGCTGCAAACTGCCCTAAGAAGATTGGAGGATAAGGAGTATCTCAGATCCCACGAAGGCGCAGCAACAGAAGAAAGAGCTGGTCGCCCAAAAAAATACTTTCAAATTACAGCACTTGGCAAGAGGGCCATGGAGTATTCAAAGAGCACGCGTGATGAATTGTGGAGTGCAATACCAAAGCTGGCGTGGGGTTTAAAGATAATAGGCTTAGAGGGTAATCTGTGATCAGTAATCGGTAAATATGGATCACCGATTACACTCACTGATTACCAATTTTAAAACCTACTCAATAAATGAAGAGAACATTACCACCCCACCTTCTCCTCCGCTTCTTCCGCTGGTTCTGCCATCCGAAGTTGCTGAAGTACATAGAGGGTGATTTGATGGAGTTGTATTCCGAACGATTAAAAGAAAAAGGGAAACGAACAGCAGATTTAAGATTCATCTTTGATGTTCTGCTACTTTTTAGACCCAGTATTATCAAACCAACAGAAGGATATAAGAATTTAAACAGTTATGGTATGCTAAAAAATTATTTAAAAATCAGCTGGCGGAATTTGTTGAAACAGAAAATGTATTCATTCGTCAAGATTGGTGGATTTGCCGTAGGCGTGGCTGCTTGTTTATTGATTGCTTTGTTTATTAAGGATGAACTTTCCTATGACCAGCACTACGCCAACCATAAAAAGCTTTTCCGGGTATTGGGAGTAATAAGTGAGGATGGTGCTTCAAAAAAAGGAGTTGCTTTTCCTGCGCCTATGGCATCGGCTTTGAAAGAAGACTTTCCTGAGATTGTAGAAACAGGTCGCTATAATAATAGTGAACTTTTTGGAGCCGGAAGCAGTGAGGTTCGGGTAGCCGACAAACCCGACAATGCCTACGATGAAGGTTTTGTTTATTTCGATCAGTCCTTGGTAAACATGCTGCAACTAAAATTTATTTATGGAAACCCAGAAAAAGCATTAAGTGAACCAAACGCAATTGTCATAACAAAACGAAAATCTGACAAATATTTCCCTGGTGAAAATCCTGTAGGAAAGTTATTAGTAATAAATGATCAGGCAGACCGAACCTATACTATTGGTGGTGTGATTGAAGATTTCAAACCGACTTCGCACTTACAGTTTGATTTTTTAATTGGGATGGTTGGTTTGGAATTCTGGAAGGACGAGCAACAATATTGGGGTGCCAGCAATTATGCAACATATGTGTTGGTGGAAGAGGGGACTGACATTCCATCGTTCGAAGCGAAACTATCCAATCAAATTCTTGAAAATTATTTCCTACCCATGATGTTGGAAGAAGGCCAATCAGAAGCTGACGCTCGAAAATTCTTTAAAGACACGAATGCACATATGGAAATGCAACCGATCGATCAAGTCCATCTTTACTCGTTTGGTGTTGACGATAGCCTTGTACACGGTGATATAAGAATAGTTTGGTTGTTTGGAGGTATTGCCTTGTTTATCCTGCTAATCGCAGCTATAAACTTTATTAACCTATCTACTGCAAAATCGGCAAACCGCGCAAAAGAAGTAGGGCTAAGAAAAGTGTCGGGTTCTTTTAGAATTAATATCATCAATCAATTCCTGAGTGAGTCCGTTATGTTTAGCCTCATCTCTTTTGTATTAGGGTTAATGATTGCCCTGTTAACGTTGCCTTACTTCAACATGATATCAGGAAAATCAATTGTTATACCGTGGACTTATTGGTGGTTCACTCCATCACTTTTAGTTTTATCTGTTTTTGTTGGAATAATAGCAGGCATCTACCCTTCATTTTATTTATCCTCGTTCATGCCAATACAAGTCTTGAAAGGAAATCTAACGCAAGGCGCAAAAAGTTCTCCGCTTCGTAGCACGCTTGTCATTTTTCAATTTACCATGTCAATCATACTTATTATTAGCACGATGGTAATTTATCGGCAAATGAATTTCATACTTAATACAAAGATCGGATTCGAAAAAGACCAGGTTGTCTTGCTTCAAGGGACAAATACCTTGAAAAGCCAAGTGGTTACGTTGGCTGAGGAATTGCGTTCACTACCTGGAGTAGTAAATGTTTCCAATGGTGATTACATCCCCGTGCGTGGATCCAAAAGAAACGGTAACAGCTTTTGGAATGAAGGAAAAGTTAACATCGATCCTGGAGTGCAGAGTCAGTTTTGGAGAATTGATCCGTTTTATCTTAATACGCTTGGCATTAAATTAGTTGAAGGCAGAGACTTTAATAGTGATCTCGCTTCCGATTCAAGTGCTATTATTATCAACGAAAGGATGGCAAAGGAACTTGGTGGAGATTTACTTGGTAAACGAATCACCAACTATGCCGGCCTTTGGACGGTTATCGGAATAGTAGAAGATTTTCATTTCGAATCGTTGCGTGAAAACATTATTCCCCTCGGTTTGGTATTAGGACAAGAGGCTTCGGTGCTCGCAGTGAAATTGAATACTGAAAACATGAGCGATAACATTAGTGCTATTGGCCATGTGTGGGAAAAATTTGCGCCTCACCAACCCATGCGCTATAATTTTTTAGACGACCGCTATGCTGCTATGTATGATGATGTTCAGCGCATGGGAAAAATCTTTACCAGCTTTTCTGTTTTGGCTATCGTAGTTGCCTGTCTTGGTTTGTTTGCCTTGTCAGCTTTTACGGTTGAGCAACGAGGAAAAGAAATTAGTGTGCGCTTGATTTTAGGGGCGTCCGTGAATAGTGTATTTCAGTTACTTACCTGGAACTTTGTAAAGTTGGTTGTTATTGCTTTTGCTATTGCAACTCCCATTGGTTGGTACCTGATGACAAAATGGTTGCAGGATTATGTTTACAAAACCGAACTCGGTTGGGATATTTTCGCTGTTGCCGGATCCATGGCCATTCTTATTGCTTTAATAACGATTAGCTATCAATCATTGAAAGCTGCCTGGATGAAGCCAATCACTAACCTAAGATCAGAATAACGGTTTACTAAAATCTTAAACGGTTGAAAAATCCTCCAAAACTATTTCTTCGTTTCTTCCGTTGGTTCTGCCACCCGAAGTTGCTGAAATACATTGAAGGAGATTTGATAGAGTTGTATGAGGAACGAGTTAAAGAAAAAGGAAAGCGAAATGCTGATTTAAGATTTTTCATAGATGTGCTGCTTCTTTTTAGACCCAGCATAATAAAACCTGCAGAAGGGTATCAACAATTAAACACCTACGGCATGTATAAGAGCTATTTTAAAATTGGTTGGAGAAATCTCGTGAAGAACAAAGGCTACTCTTTCATTAATATTGGCGGTCTTGCCATGGGTATGGCGGTTGCCATGCTTATCAGTTTGTGGGTTTATGATGAACTTTCCTTTAACAAGTATCATGAAAACTATGAGACCATTGCTCAAGTGTATCGCTCCAACAATTGGGGTGGAGAACTTGAAGCCAGCACATCGCATGTAACTGGTTTAGGCACACTTCTTAAAACAGAGTATGGTTCGCATTTTAAAAATGTAGCTATGATTCGCGCCCGCACGGAAGAACGTGTGCTTGCTTTTGGAGAAAATAAATTTACGCAGAGCGGTTATTTCATGCAACCCGAAGGTGCTGAGATCCTAACCCTTAAAATGCTTCGCGGTACACAACAAGGTCTTAAAGACATTAAGTCTCTATTACTTTCAGAATCAACAGCGAAAAAACTATTTGGTGATGCCGACCCAATTAATCAGGTAGTAACGATGGATGCTAAGTGGGATTTGAAAGTGACAGGTGTGTATGAAGACTTACCTAAGAACTCCACATTTAATGATGCAGCTTATTTTGCTCCGCTTGATCTATACATAGATGGCTGGGGTTCGTTGACTTCGTGGGATAATTATTTCGTGTATATCTATGTTCAGATTAATCCTGAAGGAAATTTTGAAGAAATCTCCAGAATTATAAAAAATGTAATGCTGGCGCATGTTGATACTGAGACCAAGGAGACAAAACCAGAAATTTTTCTTCAGCCCATGAGTAAATGGCATTTGGATTCTGAATTTAAAGATGGTGAGTTAGTAACAAGCAAGCGCATGATGTCCGTTTGGTATTACAGTGCTATCGGAATTTTTGTTTTGTTGTTGGCGTGCATCAACTTTATGAACCTCAGCACAGCCCGCTCTGAGAAAAGAGCCAAAGAAGTTGGCATTAGGAAATCAATTGGTTCGTTACGTAGTCAGCTCATACAGCAATTCTTTGGCGAGACGCTGCTCGTTGCTGGTATTGCTGCTGTTATTGCTTTGATTGTAGTTCAACTAAGCATGCCTTGGTTTAATGATGTAAGCGATAAGAATATTTCGATGCCCATAGGCAATCCTATATTTTGGATGATCTGTATTGGATTTACTTTATTCACGGGCTTACTGGCGGGTAGCTATCCTGCACTTTATTTATCTTCCTTTAATGCAGTTAAAATTTTGAAAGGAACTTTTAAGGCGGGTTCGTTTGCTATGTTGCCAAGACGAGTTTTAGTGGTTCTACAGTTTACTGTTTCCATTACACTCACCATCGGAACCATAGTTTTTTATCAACAAATTCAATTTGCTAAAAATCGCCCAGCAGGCTATTCGCGCGCAAACCTGATTGGCATGCGAACGGCCTCACCTGAATACAAAGGCCAATATCAAGCCATACGAAATGAATTGAAGAACACGAATATGGTAGAAGAAATCGCGGAAACAAACTATTCCATCATAGACACGCGCGGTTGGAATGGAGGTTTCTCGTGGCACGGCCAGAAGTATGATCAAACCTTCAATACAATTTTTGTTACGCACGAATATGGTCAAACCATTGGATGGGAGTTTGTATTAGGCCGTGATTTTTCAAGGGCGTTTCCCAGTGATTTATCTGGAATCGTGATTAATGAATCGGCACTGGAAATATTAGGCTTGGAGAATCCTGTTGGAGAGTCACTTGCCTGGCAGGATCGGGGAAACTTTAAAATCGTAGGTGTGGTAAAAGATATGGTAAAAGGTTCGCCTTATGAACCTACCGATCCATCCATTATTTTTCTTTCTGAAAATGATATGCAGTGGTTGTATATTAAAATAAAATCCGATGCAAGTGCCCATGAAGCCTTGCCTAAAATACAATCAGTACTTGCTAGCATCGTTCCTTCTGCCCCTTTTGATTACACCTTTGCTGACGAAGCCTATGGTGCAAAATTCAGAGCAGAAGAACGCATTGGAAAATTAGCAACACTTTTCAGTGCTTTTGCTTTAATCATCAGTTGCCTTGGCCTGTTCGGGCTGGCTTCCTTTATGGCGGAACAACGAACCAAAGAAATCGGTATCCGAAAAATAATGGGCGCCTCGGTAACCAATCTGTGGAAAATGTTGTCAAAGGATTTTGTAGTGATGGTAATTGTATCGTGTAGTCTTGCTGTTCCTCTTTCATTTTATTTTATGACCAGTTGGCTAGGCCAGTATGAATATCGCACTACCATTTCGTGGAACATTTTTGCCGTTACCGGGATCGGGGCATTGTTAATCACCTTGTTAACCGTGAGTTTCCAGGCTATTAAAGCAGCCATGGTAAATCCAGTAAAGAGCTTGAGATCGGAATAACCAGTTACATGTTACCAGTTGCCGGTTACTAGTTTCGGGTAACTGCCACTAGCATCCCGAATTGTCCAAAATTAATTTCCCTTTACTTAACATAAGTGAAACTAATATATTATATTCACGTTTGTTAAGTAAATAATGCATAAAATGAAACAACAATCCCTTGGTGAATTTGAAGAGCTCGTATTGCTCATGGTTGCCGCACTGCATGATGAAGCCTATGGCGTGGCCATACTGGAGAACCTGGAACTGAAGCTGGAAAAGAAGGTAAACATAAGTGCCATTCACGTTGCCTTAAAACGCATTGAAGACAAAGGTTTTGTAAAGTCAAGGTTTGGCGGCATTACAGAAGACCGTGGTGGCAGGCGGAAGAAGTTCTACACGATCACAGCTTTAGGCAAAAAAATGCTGGACATCCAATACGAACTACGAGCAAGTATTTATCAGCAGATTCCTAAAATATCTTTCGGCTGATGAAGGCACATCCTCCAAAATGAGCCCTTCAATTCCTTAGTTGGTTCTGCCATAAGGATTACATCGATGAGATTGAAGGTGATTTGCTGGAGATATTTAGAAAAAACTATTTAGCCTCCCCTTCACTTGCTAATAGAAAGTTTATCTGGAGTGTTATCAAGCATTTCCGACCTGAATTCATAAGAACATTCAAATCAAATTATCACATTAACACCACCGCCATGTTCCGTCACAACCTGTTGATTGCCTATAGGAATTTTTTGCGCTATAAAAGTTCTTTCTTTATTAATCTCATCGGTCTTTCCTCGGGACTTGCTTGTGCTCTTCTTATTTACTTGTGGGTGAATGATGAGCTGCGCATTGATAAATTTCACACGAATGGAGAACGGCTTTATCAAGTGAAAGAAAATGTGGAACAGGATGGCGGCATGATCACGAGGATTACCACAGCAGGGCCTACCGCTGACGCATTGGCGCTTGAAATGCCCGAGGTTGAATATGCCGTGACAAACACGTTTGATCGTATCTTCCATGAAGTACTCTCAATCGAAGGCAATGACATCAAAGCGAATGGGTTATACGCAAGTGTTGATTTCTTCAAACTATTTTCATTTGAACTGATTCAGGGCAACAAGGATCAGGTGCTTTTAGATAAAAAATCAATTGTCATTACAGAAGATCTGGCAAAGCAACTGTTTGGAACAGTAGAAAATAGTATTGGCAAAACGGTTGAATGGCAACACAAAAAACAATACCAGGTGTCCGGAATTCTTCATGACCTTCCTTCGTATTCCTCAGTAAAATTTGATTTTATTTTAACATTTGAGGCATTCAAAGAAG
The DNA here is from genome assembly GCA_016650355.1 of Bacteroidia bacterium. Classification (GTDB taxonomy): domain Bacteria; phylum Bacteroidota; class Bacteroidia; order Cytophagales; family Cyclobacteriaceae; genus ELB16-189. The sequence continues at coordinate 7,828 of JAENVX010000355.1, forward strand.
ATAATGATTGGGTGTTAAATTGGTATAATACGGCTCCACAAACTTTTGTTCTGCTAAAAGAAGGAGCTAACGTTGAACAGTTCAATGAAAAGATTGCCGAACTCGTCCGATCTAAAACGGAAGGGAAAGCCAACCATCGAACACCTTTTATAGCACGATATACAGATTCTTACCTGTACGGTAAATATGAAAATGGAAAGCAGGCCGGGGGAAGAATTGAGTATGTCAGGCTGTTTTCAATCATTGCTATCTTCATTGTACTTATTGCTTGCATTAATTTCATGAACCTATCAACAGCACGCGCATCAAGGAGAGTCAAGGAGGTGGGAATGAAAAAGGCAGTTGGAGCACAGCGTAGCACACTTATACTTCAATACCTGAGTGAATCATCTGCTATTGCACTCCTGTCAATGACAATAGCAATATTGTTGGTTATGCTATTGCTCCCTCAATTTAACTTGATAGTTGGCAAAACTTTAGCTTTAAACTTTACATTCAACTTTCTTTTAGCACTCGCTGGAATTGTTGTGCTAACTGGAATTGCTGCAGGTAGTTACCCCGCACTGTATTTATC
>JAENVX010000356.1 GCA_016650355.1 Bacteroidia bacterium
ATCTACGGATTACTTTATTTGAAATTGAATATTTAGTGAAAAACTATAACCGCATTACTGACCATCTTAACTTATGTTTGCTGGCTATATTGGTTGCTAGTTTGCCTTTTTTGTCCACCCATAAATCCACATTTTTAATCAGTAGACTTGCTATTATCGGAATGTCAATTAACTGGTTGTTGCAAAAGGTTGTTGCAAAAAGAAACACTCCTTTCTGGCGTAATGAATTACTGATCTCTTTCTCCATTTATTTTATTATAATGCTTATCAGTATTTTTTACTCTACCAATACGACTCAGGCCATTTCTTCATTTGAAAAAAATTTATTTGTGCTTTGGATACCGGTGCTTTTACTTACTTCACAGGCCTTGGATTCACGAAAAGTTGAACTACTGTTGAAAATATTTACGGCCTCAGTGATGCTTGCTACTTTGATTTGCCTGGGATATGCTGTTCACAGAAATAACTATTTCGAAGTATTTACAAACCCCAATTGGTTTTATTTTTCTTATTCGGATTTAACAGACGTTATCTCTATTCAGCCGATATACTTGTCACTCTATGTGAGTTTCTCGATATTCATTGTTCTGCTTTTGGGTGCAAGCTCGTGGCATAGTACTAAAGGAATAGTGTTTAAGGGGTTGACTATTGCATTCCTGTGCTATCTGTTTAGCTTTCTGTTTTTACTGTCGGGAAGAGCTTCAATTGTTGCTACGTCATTGATATTAATCGCAGCAGTTTTTTGGTTTTTCTTAAGAATGAAGAGGCTCTATTACGGTTTAATGGCGGCCACTTCAATTGTAATAATTTCAGGGCTGCTGGTTTATAATTTGCCTATCGTAAAAGAACGTTTTTTTGATGCTTTCGGTTTGGATAAGACTTCAACATGGGTATATGGAGATCCTCAAAATAGCAAAAAGTTGCCGGAAGCGAGGATTATTAAATGGCAATCAGCATTTCATATAGTAAAAGGAAACTGGCTATTTGGGGTTGGGATTGGAGATGTGCAAGATGAGCTCAACAAAGAGTATGAAGCTGTAGGCTTTCTCTCCGGTGTTAGTGAACGATTTAATACACATAATCAATTTTTACAAACCTGGGTTGGTACGGGCTTGTTAGGCTCAATTGCATTGTTGAGCACGTTCTTTTATAATTTTAGAAATGCAATTAGAACAAGAAACTATCTTTTTTTAAGTTTCTTAGTATTATTCATCCTTTGTTCCATAACTGAATCTACGTTAGAAAGACAAGCTGGTGCTTTAATGTACACGCTATTCAGTTGTCTATTCTATTCCATCTCATCGGAGCGAACTGTGAAAAGCTCCGAAGAACTCAGTCGTTGAGTTCAAGGTGAGCCCATGAACCTGTTCAAAAATTTCCTATTTTTGCGGCCTTAATCTCTGGACTTTGAAACAACTCATTCAAAACTTCAAAACAGGCGAACTTTACGTGGATGAAGTACCCTTACCAAGTTTATCAACTGGATTGGTATTGGTGGAAAACAAGTTTTCACTGATTAGTAGCGGTACCGAACGGGGTACAGTAAAAGTAGCTCAAGCCAGTCTGCTAGGAAAAGCTAAGCAGCGTCCGGACTTAGTCGCGCAGGTTCTGCAGAACATTAGAAAGGAGGGGATTTCAGCAACTCTGAAAAAAGTGCAGACTAAATTGGACTCACTAAAAGCGCTTGGTTATAGTTCGTCAGGCGTTGTTATGGTTTCTATGGATAACCGAGGCCTGTTTCAGCCTGGTGACCGAGTGGCCTGTGCAGGTCAGGATTATGCTTCCCATGCTGAAGTAGTTTCGGTGCCACAAAACCTCGTGGCCCGCATTCCAGATAACGTTTCTTTTGAGGAAGCAGCATTTACTACGTTAGGGGCTATTACCCTGCAAGGTGTTCGTCAGGCAGAGCCCAGATTGGGAGAAAATGTATGTGTGATCGGACTGGGTCTTTTAGGACAACTCACCTGTCAGCTTTTGCGGGCTAACGGATGTCAAGTGTTAGGTATTGATCTTTCGGATCGGCTTGTTACTTTAGCACAACAGCATAGTGCCGATAAGTCTATTAATAGAAGTCAAGCGGATGTTATCAAAATATGCGATTCCTTTACCAACGGATTTGGCTTTGACAGCATTATCATCACCGCTGCCGCCCCCACCAATGATCCGATCGAATTGGCTGCAGAAATTTCGCGCAAAAAAGGAAAGGTAATTGTTGTTGGGTCAGTAAAAATGGATATCCCGCGAGATCCTCATTTTTATAGAAAGGAGCTTGATCTTAAAATGTCATGTTCGTATGGTCCTGGCCGATATGATAGCAACTATGAAGAAGATGGCCACGATTATCCCCTTGCCTATGTGCGGTGGACCGAGCAAAGAAATATGGAAGCTTTTCTTTCATTGATTGCAAAGGGGCATGTGAATCTTAAGCCATTAATTACACACAATTTTGATATTGATGATGCTGAAAAAGCATTTGACATTGTCTTAGGCAAAACACAAGAACCGCACATCGGAATTTTATTACGCTATCCGGATAATGCGACTAAGACCAATTCAATCGTTCATTTAAATTTACTGTTAAAGAGTAAAGAGAGCGTCATTCAGGTTGGAATGATCGGTGCAGGAAGTTTTGCCCAAAGTTATTTGCTGCCCAACATCAAAGCTTTAGGAGCTGTAATGCATACCGTTTCCAACGCCAGAGGCATAACATCTAAAAATGTTGCTCAGAAATTTGGGTTTGCCCACTCTTCCTCCAGCCAGGAAGATGTTTTGAAGTCCACTGAAATCAATGCCGTCTTTATAGCCACGCCACATAATAGCCATGCATCATTGACTTCAGCAGCTTTGAGAGCTGGTAAAAGTGTATTTGTGGAGAAGCCGCTTTCCATTGACGAAAAAGGGTTGGAGGAAGTAATCGCTGCAAAGGGAGAAAGTAAAGGTGTTTTGATGGTTGGATTTAATCGCAGGTTTTCATCTGCCGCCCGAGAAGTACGAAAGAAAGTTGCCGGATTGGGAGAGCCACTGGTGATGAACTTTAGAGTTAATGCCGGCATCATACCCAAGGACAATTGGATTCAAAAATTAGAGATTGGCGGAGGAAGAATCATTGGCGAGATGTGTCATTTTTTTGATTTGATGCAGTTTCTTTCGGATTCATTACCGGTAAAGGTATCCGCAGAGGCAATTCAAACCACCAATGACAAGTATGTCAATCAGGATAACGTAGTGGTTTCCATAAAGTTTAAAAATGGATCTATTGGAACCTTAACGTATGTTTCGAATGGAGATGCTTCAATGCCAAAGGAAATGTTGGAGGTTTTTTGTGGAGGATTAGCTTGCGTGATTCACGATTTTAAGAAAGTGAATTTTTTTGAAAAAGGTAAAGAGGTAAAATTGGAATGCAACGGAAAGGGTCACCGCGAAGAAGTGAATGCATTTTTGGAAGCCGTGCAGATGGGCAAATCAGATCCTATTTCGTTTGAGTCAGTTGTAGCGACTACGCGATTGAGTTTCAAGGTGATTGAGAGTCTGCAAACCGGACTGCCGCAACTGATCAACTAGTGTGATGACAGAAAAGATTGCTAAAAGTTTTTCTTTGCTTAAGTCATATGTTGAAAGG
>JAENVX010000357.1 GCA_016650355.1 Bacteroidia bacterium
CCTAAGGCGTGCCCATCAACAGCATCCGTTCATCACCATATGGGATGATCATGAAGTGGCCAACAACGTTTATACGGAAGGCGCACAAAACCACCAGCCCGAGGATGGTGACTTCAACAAGCGCAAGGCAGCAGCCAAAAAGGCTTACTACGAATGGCTCCCTATCCGTGAAAGCGATATTCATTACCGCTCTTTTTCATTTGGCAATCTGGCCGATGTGATCATGTTGGATGAACGATTGGAAGGCCGAACAAAACCAGTGGATAGCTTAAATGATCCCAGTTACAAGAGTGAAGAGCGACACATGCTAGGTACAACGCAACTCATCTGGCTGAAGAACAATTTGCAATCATCTGTCGCTACCTGGAAAATTATTGGCAATCAGGTGATTATTTCTGAAATAGATTTGAGCCCAGCCTATCCCAACATGCCACGCAATTTAGATTCGTGGGATGGCTATCCGGCCGAACGACAATCTTTAAAAAATTTCATTGTTAATCAAAAAATTAGTGATGTGGTTTTCCTCACGGGAGATACGCATACATCCTGGGCAATTGAGGCCGCTACTGACTTTGAAAAGACGTATGACGCAAAAACATCCAAGGGCGCTTTTGCAATAGAGCTTGGAACAACCAGCATTTCGTCTGCTAACGATGACGAACATCATAGTTCTGATACGGTAATGTTGATGGAGCAATCTATCCAAAAAATAAATTCACATGTCAAATACATTAATGCCCGCGATCACGGCTATCTCCTACTCACGCTAAGTTCAACCAAAGGAAAGGCAGAATGGTTCTTTGTTGAAACACTTCGCAAGCAAGGAAGCGCTGAGTTTTTAGGAAAGAAGTTTGAATTTGAAAAAGGAACAAACCGCTTAAAGTAATCTTTGCAACGCTATTCAAAAACGTTGTATTCGTGAAAGCGGCACGATTTTCGTAAATTTCAAATTGAAAATCTCGATTATGAAAACCATTCTTGTAATCATCATATTGGCCTGCACTTTTGATCTAAGCGCTCAAGTTATTGGTAAAATGTTTCCAGACATGGAAGCGGAAACTGTTGAAGATCAAAAGATCAAGCTTCCGGAAAGTACAAATGGTAAGTACACTCTTTTGGGATTGGCCTATTCCAAAAAATCGGAGGACGAACTAAACTCCTGGTTTGGGCCTGTATTCAATAAATTTATTCAAAAGTCGAAAGGATTTCTTTCTGGCTTTGAGTACGATGTAAACGTCTATTTTGTACCCATGTTTACTGGCGTAAACGCAGCTGCCACAGGAACAGCAAAGAGAAAAGCATTAAAAAACATCGATCCACAATTGTTGCCCTACATTCTATTTTACAAGGGCGAATTGAAAACGTATAAAGATGCTCTTGATTTTGAAAAACGTGACATTCCATATTTTTTTGTGCTTGATCCTACTGGTAAAATCGTTTTTGCTACTTCGGGGGCTTACACGGAAGACAAGTTGGATCAGGTAGAAGAGGTAATTGAGTGATTAGGTTTTCCGATTTGATTACAATCCTAATGTATCCTACTTTTATTCGCTCCGGCCTTTTCTGTTTTTTGTTCCTACTTTTCTCATCAGCATTTTCACAAGAAGATGAATTCAATCTGAAGAATGCTAGTGACTACAATAACTTCATTATGAAGGAAATGGCAGAGGCCGTTCAAAAAAATTTGGAATACATATCTCTTTCCGTGCACAGTGATGAATTTGAATTACTGGAAAGCAAGCGTAGAGAAGTTACTCAACAGATTTTCCAATCAAAAGAAAAAATTAGCAATATGCCTCCACTTGATGGAGACACCCGTCTCCGCGATGAGGCGGTTGAAACACTGGCTGAGTATCAACATGCTTTTGAACTGGACTACAAAGATGTTATTGGGTTAAAGAGAAAAAGCAAAGATTCGTTTGAAGCAATGGAGGCCTACTGGAAAGCCGAAGATATCGCTGAACGCAAGGTGAATAAGGCAACGAACCGGTTGCGAAAAGCACAACAAGTGTATGCCAATAAGCATAACATGAAGGTGCTGGACAGCGTAGGTGATGATGATCTTGAGAAGAAAATGTCAAAGATATCAGCCGTGAACAAGTATTGGCGCGAAATATATCTCGGTTTTTTTAAAGTATCTAAAGAATATGATCTCCTATGGCAAGTACTCTCCAATGGAGTACTCGGGCCGGTTGACCATCAACGCAAGCAAGTGTCAAAAGTAGCTGGGGCAGTACTTCCATTTTTAAAATCAAAACCAGGCTTTAATGGTGATGTGGAGTTTCGTGATCAAACCATAAATCTCCTTGAATACTATCAACAGGTAGCCAATATCGATTTTGAAAAAATTGTAGAAGTACTCGGCAAGAAACCCACGCAAGAAGAAATTGATCTTGTAAACTCCATTATTAATAAATGCAATTCAGATCATGAAAGGCTTGTCTACAATTGGAATATTGCTTCGCAGGATCTTTTTCAAAAAAATGTAGATAAGGAATAGGTATTGCGGCACATCCAACGCAAATTGGAAAGTACGCTTAGGAATCGCTAATTTCACTTGTCTCTAATTCGTTCTTGAAATGGCAAGTGACCAAAATTTCCAAAGTCTTTTATATAAGGTGATTCTGCCCAAAGTAGAACTGGTTGCAGCGATTATATCGTGTATTGGCCTCGTTCTAAATTATCTGAAACTTCCAGGTGCAAGCGAGTTGATAATGATTGGGTTCAGCACCCTAGCTAGCGTATTTTTTCTTATCGCATATACACCACTTACTCCAGGCAAGCCATTGCAACCCGAGCGCCCTAAAACCTTTATTGACTTGCTATCCTTAATCGTATGGAAAGTGGTGCACATAGCCTTGGCTGTTACTACGATTGGATTACTGTTTTATCTTCTTCACTTGAAAGGGTTTTCGCAAATGATGTTGATCGGTACAATTGCTTTACTATTGTCTTTGTTTTTGTCGGGAGTTATTATCGTTCAAAACAATAAATACTTAAGCACGCTTAAGCCCACGCTAATCAAAGCAGTAGTGATGGCGATTATCGGCACCTATATTTTATACTTTCATTGGCCTATAAGTCCATGAATATCCTCTTCCTTCTTGCTATTGCTACCGCCCCTGGCGTAGCCATCGCGTTATACATTTATTTAAAGGATAAACACGAGCGCGAACCTATTGGCTTATTGATCAGGGCCTTTTTATACGGAATGCTAAGCACACTCCTTACCCTTGTGATAAGTATGCCGATCAGCTCGGTTGTGCCAATAGAAGAACATAATATTGGAGAACAAGCTATTCATGCATTTCTTTTGGTTGCACTAATTGAAGAGTTCAGCAAATTTGTATTTGTTCGTGGCGTCCTGTATCGAAACAAAAACTTTAACGAACCATTTGATGGTATTGTCTATTCTGTGATGGTGGGAATGGGCTTTGCGACTTTTGAAAATATCTTATATGTTTCAGATGGCGGTGTAAGTACTGCCTTCCTTAGAATGTTTACTGCTGTACCAGCTCATGCGTCCTTTGCTGTACTTATGGGCTACTTTTTGGGCAAGGCGAAGTTTGAGCATAAGAAAGGATACTATTCGATTTATGCGTTAGGTGTCGCCACACTTTTTCATGGAGCATACGATTACTTCTGGTTCATTGCGTATGTGCCTGGTATTTGGTTTGGCGCCATTGCTTCCTTGGGCATCGCCATTTACTTTTCAAGGAAGGCAATCAAAATTCATCAGGATGAATCACCCTTTCATCCTGATGCTATGCCCCCTTTTCAAAATGAAGTTGAAAACTCAGCAGAAAAGGTCAAGCCAGATGACTCATCATCAAAGGAAAACAGTATTTCTTAGAAGCCATCGTCTTCCTCTTTGGCGTCTTTTTTCTTATCAACCTTTTTTGCAGCAGAGCCAGCACTATTTAACTCATATGGCGCTTCAATTCCGTAGTAATTTTGACGGAAGCGATTAATAAATGCAAGAGCCTCCTCGTCACTTCCGGGAATAAAAACAAGCTCTCCCACTTTTGCTTTCGAAGCGTTGGTCTTCTTCGCAATCAGCTCGTTAAATGCCTGGTTGGATGACTGCATCATCATACGGTTATCTTCAAACCCAAAATAATACCACGAGTCAGGTGATCCTTTGACAAAAAGATGAAAAACTGCAGATCCGTCCTCATTTTTTCTTATCTCCATGAACCCTTCGAAGGCGCCATTGATATCATACCGGCCCATGTTACTCAACCCCAAATTACCCTCACTATAAAAAGCTTTAAATTTTTGTGACCACTTGAGGTTTACATTCGAAAAAACAAAAGGGTGGACTAATGCAGGCAGTGTACTAAGGGAAACATAGGCTTGCAAAGAGCGCGTCTCATAGTCTTTCGCAGCTTTCTCACCTACTATATCGGCTATTTTATAAAGCAATTCAGTTTGATCTCCAAGGCCTTCAGGGCCTCCATCCGTCTTCATTATTTCAATAAGATCTTGCGCCATCAATTGAAATGCCATGGTCGGAACATTTATGTCTGCCATAACAAGCGAATTCATTCTAATAGCATTCGTTTCAAGATTTCCAGACCCTAAAGCAGAAGCAGTAATCTTAAAATCATTATTGCCCTTGAAGAAGTTAACAGGTCCCTCAAACCGTACTTCCTGTTTTTCCTCATTGTAGGCGAATACCTTTCCTGAAAGTTTTTCACCAGAGGCCTTCTTGCGATCTTCTATTTTAAATTCACCTGTTTCTTTATCAAAGAATAATGAACCACTTGGTAAAAAGAAATCATCATCCTCTTCTGCTTTTTTATCAAACACAAAAGTGATGTAAAGAGTATTATCCGAAGCAAAATGTAATCCAGCCTCTGCCTTGCTCCCGCCTTCGGTTACCGCATTGTCAAAATCAATAAAAATTTCCTGCTCATCACCACTTTGCTCATAACGTAACCATGTGTTGTAATTATTGATTTTCTTCAAATCCAATTTGGTATAACCGCGCAACTGCAAAGCAGGCCTGGTGGCGTACATCACCATGTCACCCTTGTAATAAATGCGAGGTGCTAAAAGAACTTTTTCGGCTTCAGTAACAGCACCATTACCAACTGTTTGTTGAGTAGCCAAGGATCTATTTCTTTTTCCCTGCTCAGCAATGGCCTCCAAATGGAAGTCAGTCATTTTTATAGAAAATGTATCACTAACAGAGTTGATATACTGATAAGTCGCATAACCTGAAAACTCCTTCCTAGAAAGAATGTCCACAACACCGTCCTTTAGTCTGTGATAACCATTGAGCGTGTCCAACACAATGGTGGTATTTTTGAGTTGCCCAATTTTGGCGTTCTCCAAAATCAATACTTCATTATTCTCAGGAGTAATTTTTGCATCGGCTACAACAATGTAGGGTATACCACTTACCTTCAATTGTTGTAACTGAATATCATATTCTGCTTTTTCAGCATTAAAGACCAAGGAGTCTAATTCTTTCCTTGTGGCGTAGAAATAGGAGTTCTCGATGGGTACATCCTTATCTTTTGTCATGGATATTTTTTGAGTGCTCAGATCCCAACGGGCATCGGTAATTGAAGTTTTAAATTGGGCATAGGGAAATTCAATCGCTGCAATACCCTCCACCTCCGGGCTAATGTCTGCATAGTTTTTTTCAAGATTGAAAATCAGGTTAATATCATTACCGGCCAATGCAGGCTTATCCGGATTGGTCGTTTTTACTTCAAACCTAGCGTGCCGTGCAGAAAAATCTTTTGCGCTAAATTTTAATTCAGATGAGGTAAGTTCTGAGCCACGGGTAATTAATTTACCCTCACCCAATAAGCCAGTTTTTGATACCACCATAAACCCATTCAACTGAGCCGTTGCATCATATAAATTAAATGGATCACGCAAATTCTTTAATCTAAATTTATCTTGCTTGGGAAGCCATTTTAATTGGTATTCGGATAATGTTACCTGAGGAAACCAAACTGATCCAAATTGCTGTTCTTTCAATTCACCTACTGTTCCTTTTCCAATTACAGAATCAGGATAAAACACAAAGTCTCTGGATTCTACACTGGCCGCCAGATAATCGATCTTACCTGTTGATCGAATGCCTGAATTATCTAGACTCATCCCACCATAAAACTTGCCCTCTCCTTTAAATAACTGATAGCCTGACTCCGGAACACCGTGAATAAATCCAAGGGATTTATCGGACATCGTATGAAGCTTTTCCTTGAAGCTTGGAAACATGCCACTTGAAATAAAGGTGCCCTCAAAGTTTATCGATCCCGGATCGGCATCATTCAAACTATCCAACTTAAATGGAGGAACCACAAAAAAGACAGATCGATCATACACACCGTTCAACACTTCCCTGCGATCAAAATATATTACACCTCCTGCAGTGGCATCCAGACGTGGATAATTGGTGAGCTTTTCTTTTCCAGATTTATTATTAGGCAAACTAATAAAAAGTGTTCCAGATGATTTCGGGGCTCCTCCAGCCATTCCGCCTGCGGCCATGGCTGCTGAGTCTGCGCCAACCATGGCATTGTTAACTCTCCGCCTGGTAGTTTGCCCTTTGGCATTCGTTTCGGTGATGTAGAAACGAATAGAGTCAATGTGGTTAAGGTTAATGAAAAAGCTATCATACTTTAACAGGAATTCCCTTCCATTGATCTCAAAATTTCCAGCTGTAATCTTGCCATTAAACTTGATGTCGCGGTCCTTTAATATAGTGATGGTGCTGCTGTCAGGCTTGATCACAACATTCAAGGAGTCACTCACTTTAAATTCCTCTACGCCACGCACGGTCATTCTTCCCTCTGGAAAGTTGATGGTCGCGTTGGCAGGGCCATCCATTACAGAATGAATTTTCAGGTTATCATAATCAGCAACTTTCTTATAAGCATCAAAAAAATGTAGTGTTTTGTCCTTCACTTGAATTAATCCAGTAACTGGATTATATCCTATCATCCCTTTTTGAGCAAGGAATTTCATGCCGGCTCGTATGGCTTCAACGTTTAAATCCCCCTGTTTTAAATCGTCTGCATAAAATTCACGCAATCCGTTTTTGCCGGCATAGTTTGCAACAAGTCCTAGTGGATGAAACTTAAATCCAATCCCACCAAGCAGTCGATAGTCCTCCGGATCATAGAAATCAATAGATTCAATAATCATGGCAGCTTGACTTCTACCTCCGGCAGCAAATAGATTCATACTATCTGAGTTTAAGTCCCATCGCAAATGATCTACAGCAAAATCAACATTAAAAAAATGACGATGTGAATGGGGCGTCTTTCATTTGACCCTTCTCTTTTTGAATCACTAATCTTTTCTTTCCATAATCGTATATTAATTCAGCGGTTGGATGGGAGATAGAATCGTACTCCTGAAAGATCTTTACCTGAGCATGCTTGGACTGAATAGTTGAGTCCTGAAATTCAAATAATCTCGATCGGGCCTCAAATTTTTTCTCAGTTTCATTCTGGATTACCAGCGTTGCAAACTCCTGATCTACAGAAGAACTATAAATCCGTTTTCCATTGAGGGCAAAACCCCCAGTATATTTCATGTTGTCGTCTGACAAGCCAAGCATCTCAATGTTACTTCTAAGTGACATGAACCTTGGGTAGTTGGAACTGGATGGGTTTTTGTGTTTTATGCTTTTGTATTCAAAAATCCCATCAACTTTTTCCGATACTTTGCCAATGTAGGTGAGCTTGCCGTGATCAACTTTTACTTGTGGCTTTCTAACATTGAAATTGTAGGCGTCAAATTCAAAGTACACCGAGTCGGCTCCAAGTCCCGCAGTACTCCAATCAAAAGTGCCTCCCTCGCCAACAAATGTATTGTCAACAAGTGAAACAGATCCCTTGGTATTTCTTAAAAATGTGGAGTCATAAGGCGTTGAGAAATTAAGAGTGATTTTCTCAAAGATAATAATGGGGCCAGATAATACCGGCTGTGGCTCTGGGGGAAGCAGCAAGGATACTCCGCTTGATTGAGTAGTCGTGTCTACTGGAGGCTCTTCCCAAATAGTTGACTCTGTGCTGGGGTGATCCCATTGATCGAATTGATTTTCCTGTGTGACTGTGTCAGCGAGATCAGGAAGATCTGAAAACGTTTCCGTTTTTATGTAGTCAAAAAGATATTCATCATCCAGCGCATAGAGCCGAAACGATTTTTCGTAATGCAATGCATGGTGTTCAAAAAAATCGCGACTATTATTAAAGAATAAAGCAGCCTTGGTAATGTCTTCATTCTCTATAACCTGCCCTGCCACATTAATGTAATTACTCAACTTCACAGGATCAATGCTTTCGCGATTGATGGCGTTTACTATAGCCCCTAAATAATTCACGAAATGAGGCCTTAATTTGTAGCCCTTTTCCTTCATCATCTTAAGTTGTCCCTTGATAACCGATTGCATCTCCATTCCCAATCCATTCCAGACCGAACCAATAGCAGCCCCTACCGCCATGGCATCTGCATTCCGGGTATTTTCTAAAACTACTCGAAGGCTATCCTGATAGTTGAGTTTGGCGACTTTGCTGTCGGATTGAGCAAGGGAAAAAGTTATTCCCGCGAGAAAAACAAAATAATATGATCCTAACTTCTTCACGCTATAAAAACCTTGAAATTCGCAAATAAATGCTGAAAGTGCTAATCACAATAACCACACATTGGTTCTAAGATGTAAAGGATTAACGTGAAAAGACTCAGCCTATTTCTTTTGTAGCAATAAAGAAGCCCAGGTTTCTTTTTCATCACGAAAGACTTCACCAAGACCGTATTTTGACGCTTCATATTTCAGATCATCAATATCAGTAGCGTAAAAGCCGCTGAGTAAGAGCTGACCTTTGCTATTCAAAAAATCAGCGTAAGATTTCATTTCTGCTAACAAAACATTCTTATTGATGTTGGCCAAAATGATATCAAACAATCCGTCAAACTTCAATTCGCTGATCATGCCTTGATACAGATGAACATTGCCGCAATTATTATTTTCTATATTCTCTTCTCCGTTTACGGTACTCCATTCATCAATGTCGAACGCTTCTACTACGGTCGCCCCAAGCTTTGAAGCCATAATAGAAAGTATGGCAGTACCACAACCCGCATCCATTACTCGCTTGCCGCGATGCTCCATTTTCATTTGACTCTTTAGCATCAAATAAGTTGTTTGATGGTGCCCCGTTCCAAATGACATCTTGGGTGTGATGACAATTTCGTATGGGTATTTTCCTTGCCTACCGGCAGGCAGGTTATCGATCTTATGAAATTCTGCACGCACCAAACATTTATTATCCACAATAATCGGATCGATACTCCTTTCCCATTCTTCGTTCCAATTTTGTTTTTGAATTTTATCCTGAGAAAAGACGAGCGGATTGACGTGCTTATATTTTTTTTCTATTTCTTTTAGAAGTATGTGATCAAATTTTTCTTCCTCCACAAAAGCTTCAAATCCATTTTCGGTTTCCATGAACGTGTCAAACGATGCTTCGGCAAATTCTGCTATCAGAATCTCTGTGAACTCAGGATCACAAGTAACTTGAAGGCGGGTGTAAAACATAATTTTCAGTGATCAATTAGTCAATCGGATGCATTGGGATTATTCCTTCCAGAAATTATCAGAAATTCTTATCAAACATCGACAAACAACATTACTGATCATTGACTAATCCCTTTCACAATCTCGACAAATTCCCTTGACTTCAGGGAAGCGCCACCGACTAGGCCACCGTCAACATCCGCGCAAGAAAAAAGCTCTTTTGCATTATCTGCTTTTACACTTCCGCCATATAGAATTGAAATGTTTTCGGCAACTGCTCCATATTTCGATGC
>JAENVX010000358.1 GCA_016650355.1 Bacteroidia bacterium
AACGAAAAATCTCACATTTAAGTGGAAAGAACAGAAATTCGAAACGGGCTTACGTGTCCCGCTACTTTTAACACGATCTAAATATAGGACAGAAATCAATTTTGGTGATTTTGTTGGTGTGACAAATGTTTCAGAATTTAAAAATAGTATTGATGGGGGTCGGAGAATTATCACAACCAATTATCCGCAATATTTTTTTAGAAATTATGCCGACAACGGAATGTTATTATCCAATCACATGAGCTTTACAGCGTTGCATTCGTTAAAAGTTAGTCGTAGAGATATTTATAGTAAGTGGGCACAGTATATGGCTATTGAATCTTACAGTACCCCATTTGGTGGAGACTTTCAAGGGAATTTATTTTCGGCATACACAAGGTTATTTTTTCCTGGACTCTTTAAGCATCATTCTTTCAATGTGTATTGGGGATATCAAAAAACATTAATGACACAGGCAAACATAAAAACAGGTGCGGGGCTGGATAATTATATTTTTAGAAATCAGATTCCAAGCCCTCGTGGACAATCCGTATCTCGCTTCCAGGATTATTATGCTATGTCCGTCAATTATACGCTACCTATTTGGTATCCTGATATTGCTTTAGGGCCGATTCTTAACATTCAAAGGGTGACGGGTAATGTCTTTACAGATTACGCTTTCGGTCAAAGCAAGACCTTTAAGACAAGTCAGGCCTATACTTCAGTTGGTGGAGAATTGAAATTTGATGTCAATATTATGAGGTTTCTTCCACAACTAAATTTTGGGGTGCGCTATTCGTATGCGCTTGAAAAACAATTAGGCCTTGTTGAATTTATAGTAGGAAATATCCCTTTGTGACCCTTTTAATGGTTTGAATATCGGCCTAAATAGCTTTATTTTTGACCAATCTAATTTGAATTCAATTAATAGTTAATCGAAAATGGCAGAGATAGTTTTAATGCCCAAAATGAGCGACACCATGGTAGAAGGGGTTATCGCTAAATGGCATAAAAAAATTGGAGATACGGTGAAGTCGGGTGAACTGATGGCAGAGATTGAAACTGACAAAGCCACCATGGATTATGAATCATTTAATACAGGTACTGTTCTATTTCTGGGTGCGAAAGAAGGCGAGGCAGTTAAAATAAATGATGTGCTCGCGGTTGTGGGAAATAAGGGAGAAGATTATTCTGCATTATTGGCCGGAGCAAAAGGGGCAGCAACATCTGGCGGTAAATCTGAGCAGCCAAAAACTGAAGCGGTAACTGCGGTTGCTCAAGGAATAGATACTTCTGGAATCAAGGCTGAGATTGTGCAAATGCCAAAGATGAGCGACACTATGACTGATGGAGTTATAGCTGCATGGCACAAGAAAGTTGGTGATGCTGTTAAGTCAGGTGAACTCTTAGCCGAAGTAGAGACTGATAAGGCTACCATGGAGTATGAATCGTATAATAGCGGAACACTGCTGTATATTGGTGCCAAAGTGAAGGAAGCTGTTCCAGTAAATGGTGTGCTTGCCATCATTGGCGAGAAGAACGCAGATTGGCAAACGCTTCTAAAAGCATTTCAGGCTAAAGGATCTGGAGATTCAAAATCATCAAGTGAGACTACTGCTCCACCAACAAATAGTGCTGCAACTGGTTCAGTTTCATCCGTTCCCTCCAGTGAAGATCATTCTGCAAATGGGAGAATGAAAGCATCCCCGCTCGCCAAGAAAATGGCGAAAGACCTTGGTTACGACATTTCGAAGATCCAGGGATCTGGTGAGAATGGACGTATAACGAAAAGCGATGTTGAGAACTTTAAACCTTCGGCTGTACAAGCCTCTGGGTCTAAATCATCTACTCCGGTTTCATTACCACAAATAGTTGGCAAGGAAAGTTTTGAAGAGATTGCCGTATCGCAAATGCGCAAGACAATTGCCCGCAGGCTTGCAGAAAGCAAATTTAGTGCACCTCACTTCTATGTTACCATGGAGATCAACATGGATAAGGCAATAGAAGCGCGCAAGAGTATGAATGAAATTGCACCTGTTAAGATATCATTCAATGACATGGTGATCAAAGCAGTTGCAGCAGCTATCCGTCAAAATCCTGACGTGAATGTTTCCTGGCTCGGTGATAAAATGAGAAAGAACCACCATATTCATATTGGGGTTGCAGTAGCAGTGAAAGATGGACTTGTAGTTCCGGTTGTTCGTTTTGCGGATAACAAATCTTTATCCCACATTGGAATGGAAGTAAAAGAATTGGCGCAAAAGGCGCATGATAAGAAGCTTCAGCCTAGCGAATGGGAGGGAAGTACGTTTACTATTTCTAATCTTGGCATGTTTGGCGTGGAGGATTTTACGGCCATCATCAACCCTCCAGATGCCTGCATCCTTGCGATTGGTGGGATAAAAGAAACTGCGATTGTTAAAAATGGTCAAGTTGTTCCGGGCAGTGTGATGAAAGTTACCTTATCCTGCGATCATCGTGCAGTTGATGGAGCTGTGGGCGCTGCTTTCTTAAAAACACTCAAGGGCCTCCTTGAAGATCCTGTCAGGATTTTGATTTGACAATAAACTTAGTGAGGCTGAACCGTTTTATTTCCGTAAGTCCATATTTAAATTCGTACAGTTCCAATTTTGAAGATGTCCCTAACGTGGTTTCGGCACAAACTTCCAAAGTTATTTAAGTTATTATCTACAACAAAGAGTAATGCAACCCATCCACGCCACAACAATTCTAGCAGTTCTTCACAATGGTCAGGTTGCTATTGGTGGCGATGGTCAAGCCACCATGGGCAATACAATTGCGAAGAGTAACGTCAAAAAAATACGTAAGCTTCAGGATGGAAAAATCTTAGTAGGATTTGCCGGATCTACGGCTGATGCGTTCACACTTTTGGATCGCTTTGATGAGAAGCTAAATGCTTATGGCGGTAGCATGAAACGTTCTGCTATAGAGCTTGCAAAGGATTGGAGAACGGACCGTTATTTGCGAAAATTAGAGGCAATGTTGATTACTGTAAGTAAGGAAGAGATTTTAATTGTTTCTGGCAAAGGGGATGTTTTGGAGCCTGATGAACAAATTGCAGCCATTGGCTCCGGAGCAATGTATGCCCAATCAGCTGCATTGGCTTTGAAAAAGCATGCACCACACCTTACGGCAGAAGAGATCGTCAGGGAGAGTCTAACGATTGCTGCTGATATTTGTATTTACACAAATCATAATTTGGTTATTGAAAGAATCGGATAACCCTCAAACAATTCAATCGATTTAGTAGATTGTGAAATGAACCTCAGGCTTGGTCTTTTCACTATTTTCCTTTTTTCACTTTGTAGGCTCGCCATTGGGCAAGACTTCCAGTATCAAAATTTCAATGAACTCAACGGGCTACCTAGTTCTGAAACCTATGAAGTATTTCAGGATAGCAGGGGTTTTATTTGGATTGCTACAGACCGTGGCATTTCAAGATATGATGGTGGTGAATTTAGGAATTTTGCTATTCGAGATGGATTAAGCGATAATACTGTCTTTGGATTTTATGAAGATTACCAAAATAGAATTTGGTTTCGCACCTACTCTGGTGCCCTATCTTATTTTCAAAATGATTCTATCCTGCATTATGCTCACAATGAAGTTTTGATACGCGAGTTGGGCAGGTCAATTTTAGAAAAAATTTATATAGACACTTTAGATAATTTGTGGTTCTCCTCCTTTATGCCAGGCAAGGCGGGCCGCATCGACAAAGACGGCAACATTTCGATGATTGAAGATGGGAAAGAGGAGTATTTATTTCTTCATCACATTTCAGATCAAAACTACTTAATTGGATACACACCCAGGTCATCAAAAGTGCATACCCTTAAAATAAAGGATACGAGATATCCTGTTGAAGTTTCAAACATGAATAGTGGGAGCCCGCACTTTAGTTATGCCAGTTGGGATGACCAGCTACTCATTTCGATAAACAGGGACATATTTTGTTTTTGTCAAGGCACATTAAAAAAGGTATATACATCTGAGTTGGGTATCATTAACCTTTTAGTAGATAATGAAAATTCTTTATGGGTTGGTTTTTTTGATGGCGGTGTGAAGAAATTTTCTAATGGTCAATTTAATTCATTTGAAGTGATTCCGATTTTGCAAAAGGAATCAGTGGGAAATGTGCTAAGAGATAGAGAAGGTGGTTTGTGGTTTAGCACGCTAGATCGGGGTATCTTTTATATTCCTAATATTGAAATCGATCTTCTTTTGTGGAAGGAAAATGCAAAGGTATCATGCGCAACAGCATCAAATAATAAGTTGTATGTAGGAAATTATCAAGGCGAATTAACTGCTTTGGATGCACCAAGTAAGAGAGTACTCTGGTCAAAAAACTTCGGGTTCCCGATTAATTCTTTGTTTGTAGATAGCCGAGAAAATATTTGGGTTTGTGATATTAAACAGCTTCAATGTTTTAGTCCAACTGGTGACAAGATATTTGGATTGCAAATGATTCAGGC
Source organism: Bacteroidia bacterium (assembly GCA_016650355.1). Lineage (GTDB taxonomy): Bacteria > Bacteroidota > Bacteroidia > Cytophagales > Cyclobacteriaceae > ELB16-189. The sequence goes on from JAENVX010000358.1 coordinate 4,473, forward strand.
AGCAAAATGCTATCAGGAAGCAAATGATGGTTCAGTTTGGGTTGGAAATAATACTGGATTGTTTAAAGTATCAACCACCGGAAAAGTATTGTCACACGGAATTTTACAGAAGAGAATCTCAAGTCTTTTTGTTACTGATTCAGTCACCTATGTCGGTTCCCTTAATGGCCTAGCCACATATTCTAAAGATCTATTGCAAAAGGAAGATTCATATATCAATATTAAAAGTAGGATATCGACTTTACATGAGTTTTCTCCTGGCGTCCTTTTAATAGGAACTATTGGCGAGGGTTTGATTATTCTATCTAAAGATCATTTAATATATACCAACAAAAAAAATTCTATAGGAGATATTATTTACGCAATTACCCAGGTAAAGGATGATTTATGGATAAGCAC
>JAENVX010000359.1 GCA_016650355.1 Bacteroidia bacterium
CACAACATGCACAGTGGCTCAATAGCACGTGCTGACTCAACAAGTCCAAAATCAGCTGTTTCCCAACCAAATTGATCGAGGATGGTAGTAACTGCTTTCTTCGCTTCATTATCGTTGCCGCAAATAAACATGGTTGGCTTCTCACCGGGAAACGATGGGTTCACCATAAATGAATTACCAACACAGTTAAATGCTTTCACAAATTTGGCTTGAGGTGCTACTTTCTGTAACCGCTCCATTAAGGAGTCTTCTAACGTAGTAAAGTATTTTAAGACACCATTTGCAGGCGGTGCCTCGGCTATTGGGTTTGTTGTGTCTACAACAATTTTACCGGCCAGCTTAGAAGCAATTGATGTAATCACTGCCACTGCTGCAGCGCCCTTTACCGCAAGCACAAGAACTTCACCAAAAGATGCAGCTTCTTCAAAACTGCCTACTTGACCTTTTGCGTTCTTGCTTTTCCAGTCTGTCAACTTTGCTGTGTTACTGGTACCGACCATTACTTCATAGCCATAGTTTAAAAATCCACTAGCTAAAACTTGGGCAACTTGCCCGGATCCAATTACGCCAATTTTGTTTGATGCCATAGTTATGTTTTTTTGATTTGAATAAAGATAACCGATCAACTAGTCAGTTCGTTCAAAAAAAATTAACTTTCTCGGATGAAGATTGGCCTGCTCTCCGACACCCATAGTCATCTCGATCCAAAAGTGTTTGCGCACTTCAAAGATTGTGATGAAATCTGGCATGGAGGCGACATAGGTGATATCGCACTTGCAAATGAATTGGAAAAATTCAAAACGCTGAGGGCTGTGTTTGGTAACATAGACGACAAAGATGTACAAACCCGCTTTCCACGGGACCTATGGTTTGAATGCGAAAGTTTAACTGTTTGGATAACCCACATTGGAGGAGCACCACCCAATTACAACCCACGAATAAAAAAAATACTTAAGGAGCGTATTCCGGATATTTTTATCTGTGGCCATTCGCACATTCTTCGCATCAAAAAAGATCCGAACTTCAAAAACATGCTTTACTTAAATCCTGGTGCTGCCGGCAATCACGGGTTTCATCATATCAAAACCCTTATCAGGTTTGAAGTGATTGGCAAGCAAGTAAAAAATATGGAAGTGATTGAGCTCGGGAAACGGGGAGCAATTAGTCCATGACTCAATTGTGTATTGGCCATGCTCCAATAAAAAAGCCAACATGGGGCTCACATTGGCTAATTTTTAAATCGACTATTTTGTCAAAATTATTTCTTTGCGGCTTTGGCCTTAAATTCTTCTTTTATTTTCTCGATGTCCACACCTTTCGCTACAGGCTTGAAATTCTGTACTTTAAGTGAGGTTCTTCTGCGAGCAGCCTTCGCTTTATCCTTGCGATTCTTTCTCTTCAAACGGGTTACTGACATGGCTTCTGTGTTTTAAAGGGTGCAAAAATAAGCAGGTTTTCGGATTTCCAGCCACTGATATGCAGAATATTTCAATTTGCATGGAAAATCCGTGATTCTATAGGTTAGTGATTAAATTGCCACGTTTATCTATGGAAAAACCAACCATCCCCAAAGGCACCCGTGACTTCGGTCCGACACAAATGGCCAAGCGCCAGTATATCCTTGAAAATATTAAAAAAGTATTTCAGAAATATGGCTTCCAGCCGTTGGAGACTCCGGCAATGGAAAACCTATCTACCCTTACGGGTAAATATGGAGAGGAAGGGGATCAGTTACTCTTTAAAGTTTTAAATTCTGGAGATTTCCTTAAAGAGGTTGACGCAATAAACCTTAGTAAGAAAGACTCGCGATTAGTTACTACCACTATTTCAGAAAAGGGCCTCCGCTACGATCTCACCGTTCCCTTCGCGCGATATGTGGTGATGAATAGAGGCGAGATCACATTTCCATTTAAGCGTTATCAGATACAACCCGTTTGGCGTGCTGATCGCCCGCAGAAAGGAAGATACAGGGAGTTCTATCAATGCGATGCTGATGTGGTGGGAACAGATTCGCTGATCTGTGAAGCGGAGATAGTATTGATGATTAAAGAAGTGTTCAAAGCATTGGGCATTGGTGACTATTCAATTAAAATAAATCATCGCAGCATTCTTTCGGGATTGGCTGAGTTGTGTGGCGCAAAAGAAAATGAATCTTCGCTGTTCATTGGCATTGACAAGCTCGACAAGATTGGTGAAGAAAAAGTGAGAGAAGAATTGAAGTCGAGGGGCTTTGAAGAAAATAGTCTGAATACTGTATTTGAGATTCTGAACTTTAAAGGAACCACTCAACAAAAAATTGATTTCCTTACTTCTAAATTTTCCACTTCGGAAAAAGGCAAAAAAGGAGTCGCTGATTTTAAAGAAGTATTGAGTTTATTGAAGAGTTACGGAGTAACAGAAGACCATATCGAGTTTGACATTGCACTGGCTCGAGGTCTCTCCTATTACACTGGCTGCATCTTTGAAGTAAAGATCAACAAGGTAGCCATCGGTAGCGTAAGCGGTGGCGGGCGGTATGACAACCTCACTGGTAACTTTGGTATGCCCGATGTCTCAGGTGTTGGAATTTCCTTTGGAGTCGATCGTTTATACGATGCCATGGAAGAATTGCAACTCTTCCCGAAAGAAGCACAAATTTCTTCCACCGTCATGATTGCGCATTTAGATGAGGATACCATGCGCTACGGATTAAAGGTGGCTCATAAGTTAAGACAAAATGGAATAGCCACAGAAATCTATCCCGATCAATCCAAACTAAAGAAGCAGCTCGACTATGCCAATAAAAAACTGATTCCATTTGTGATTGTTATTGGCTCAGATGAAATGAAAGATGGCTTATTGACGTTTAAAAACATGGAGAAGGGGGAGCAGGAGAAATTATCTTTGACCAGTATTATTTCTAAGATTAAAGGACAATAGCTAAATAACAAAACCATCGTCCACCAATAACAAAGAACGAGGAACGATCAACCAACAATCATCAACGACCCTTGAAGCCAACCCACCTCATATCCAACAAACTTCTGACCCCGAAAGAACTCGATCACATTCTTCACGGTCATTCTAAAATTGCGTTGTCAGAAGATGCCAGGCAAAAGATCATTCGTTGCCGTGACTATTTAGATCAAAAGCTAGCTTCATCAAGTAATCCGATATACGGCATCAACACAGGATTTGGATCACTCTACAACACGCACATTCCAAAAGATGACCTTGAAAAACTGCAAGAAAATTTAGTAAAGTCACACGCTTGCGGAACAGGCGCTGAAGTGCCCAAAGAGATTGTGTTGCTCATGCTCTTTTTAAAAGTGCAGTCGTTATCGTATGGTTATTCAGGAGTGCAATCAGAAACAGTGGAGCGATTAATTGATATGTTCAACCAGCGCGTCTTGCCCAAAATTTATGAGATGGGTTCGTTAGGCGCTTCAGGAGACCTTGCCCCGCTTGCACATTTATCGCTCCCACTGATTGGTTTGGGTGAAGTGCATTACTTGGGCAAGATTTATTCCAGCGCGGAAGTACTGCAACTCCTGGGTTGGGAAAGAATTCATTTTAAAGCCAAGGAAGGATTGGCGCTTCTTAACGGTACACAGTTTATGAGTGCCTACGGTGCGTGGTGTCTACTTCATTCACAACGCATTTTGAAACTGGCCAATATAATTGGAGCACTTTCGCTGGATGCTTTTGATGGTCGCATCGAACCCTTTGATGAACTCGTGCAGAATATTCGTCCACAC
>JAENVX010000360.1 GCA_016650355.1 Bacteroidia bacterium
CCCTCCTTTGGTGAGGTCTCAAGTGAAATTCTTGAATGGCTGAAGGGTCGGGTATTTGTAGCCCATAATGCACACTTCGACTACAGCTTTATCAAAAAAGAATTTGAGGAAGTGGGCATCAATTGGCAACCCAAAAAACTTTGTACGGTACGCCTGAGCCGAAAAATAATTCCTGGTTTGGAGTCTTATGGTCTTGGCCGATTGGCCGAGAGCCTTAACATTAAGATTGCTAACCGTCATAGGGCGGGTGGTGATGCAGAAGCCACGGCAAAAATATTTTCAATCCTGTTACAACGCGACAATGCTGGTGTGATCACTAAGGCATTAAAGCGAAACTCAGGTGAAGCTGTTCTCCCGCCCAACCTTGCGAAAGAGGAATTTGATAAACTTCCTGATAAGCCGGGTGTTTATTATTTTCTGAATAGTCGGGGTCAGGTGATTTATGTCGGTAAGGCCATTAACATAAAGAAACGTATTGCTGGGCATTTTACTGGAGAAGCCCGTGAGTGGAACCGCTCAAATATTCGAAATGAAATTCACAACATCACGTTTGAGCTGACGGGTACAGAATTGATCGCATTAATTTTGGAGTCACAGGAAATCAGAAGGCTGTGGCCGAAGTATAACCTAGCCTTGAAATACAAAATAGAAGAATGGGGGGTGTTTGATTATGAAGATCGCAACGGGTACATACGATTTTGCGTGAACGTTGTAAATCGAGGAGCCAAACCATTAATTACATTCACGAATAAAGGTGATGCGTGGAGTTTTATGTGGAGCAAAGTGAAAGAATATGATTTGTGTCCAAAGCTAAGTGGGCTGCAGGTGGCCAAAGGGCTTTGCTACAGTTATCAGACAGGTGAGTGCAAGGGTGCATGTATGGGGGTGGAGACTGTAAAAAAATATAACAGGAAAGCACAAAAGGCTATCGATGCTTTTTTTGAGAAAGGTGAGTCCGTTGCCATCATTGGCCGCGGTCGTAAGATGGAGGAGAAATCATTGGTGGTGGTGGAGAATGGAAATTATCTAGGGTTCGGTTTTTTTGACAACGATCAATCCATTGTAGATCTAGAAACTGCTAAAAATCACATTAAGGTTGGAAAGGAAAACAGAATCGCTCAAAACATGGTCAACTCTTTTTTGATGAATCCGCGAGGCAACGAGGTCGTTACGTTTGAGTAAGACACAATCACCGGACAATGGTTTAAGAAAGATCATCCGACCATAAATTTTCAATCCAAATTTTGCACCCAAATCCTTATTATTGCAGTTAAATTTTAGATTAAGTAACAAATTATGGCATTTGCAGAAACAACAGAGCTTCAACAGGAGCACAGGAAGAAGATTTCGGAAGTAATGAGTGAAGTAGCCAAGGTGGTGGTGGGTCAGGAGTACCTCGTCAACCGACTTTTAGCTGGCTTATTTACCAATGGTCATATTTTATTAGAGGGCGTACCTGGCTTAGCAAAAACACTAACGATCTCCACCTTGGCGCAAGTTCTCCACCTGGATTTTCAGCGTATCCAGTTTACACCTGATCTGTTGCCAGCCGATTTGATCGGTACTATGATCTATAATCAGAAAGAAGGGAAGTTTGAAGTAAAGAAAGGCCCCATTTTCGCCAACATTATTTTGGCGGATGAGATTAACCGTTCACCAGCAAAAGTGCAATCCGCTTTGCTGGAAGCAATGCAAGAAAAACAGGTTACCATCGGGGAGACAACCTTTAAATTAGATAGGCCATTTTTAGTATTAGCTACACAAAATCCTGTTGACCAGGAAGGAACTTACTCACTACCTGAAGCGCAAGTGGATCGCTTTATGATGAAAGTTTTTGTGGATTATCCTACCAAGGATCAGGAGTTAGAAATCATGCGCAGGATTTCTAATATGAAGTTTGACTTTCAAGTGAATACGATATTGACAAAGGAGGATATTTTCTCGATACGCGATGAGGTCAACAAAGTGAAAGTTTCTGAATCGCTGGAGAGATACATTATTGAGTTAGTGACCGCTACACGTAAGGCGAAGGAATACAAGCTTGATCATGAAGCTCAGTACATACAATTTGGTGCATCGCCTCGTGCTAG
>JAENVX010000361.1 GCA_016650355.1 Bacteroidia bacterium
ACATATTCCGCAGCGAAAGGACGAACAAGGCAAGTCGTATAACTGCACAGCAGATGATGCCGCCTATGCAACATTTGAATTGGAAGGTGGTATTATTGCGCACTTTAATTCTTCGTGGACAACACGCGTAAGACGCGATGATCTCCTCACCTTACAAGTTGACGGAACCAAAGGATCGGCAGTAGCAGGATTGCGCGAATGTTACACTCAACATTACGGCAATACACCAAAGCCAGTATGGAATCCTGATATTGCTCAAACCATCAACTTTTTTGAAGGCTGGTCAAAGGTACCAGAGCAAGAAACATATGATAACGCCTTCAAAGCGCAATGGGAATTATTCTTAAGGCATGTCGTGAAAGATGAACCCTTTCCATGGGATTTGAGAGACGGTGCCAGGGGTGTGCAATTAGCAGAAAAAGGAATTGAAAGTTGGAGCAAAAGATGTTGGGTTGATATACCTGACCTTTAACAATCATAGAAATGAAAAAGGTAGCATTAGTTACTGGAGGTAGTCGTGGCATTGGTTTTGGCATTGCTGAACATCTGGCTAAGAACGGTTTTAACATTGCCATCAATGGAGTAAGGGAAGAAACATTGGTTGGTGACGCCCTGAAAATATTGCGTGATTCGGGGGCGGAAGTTTTATATTGTCAGGGAGACGTATCGTCATCAAAGGATAGGGTGAAGATGGTACAAAAAGTAAAAGATCATTTTGGAAGATTAGATGTCCTGGTCAATAATGCGGGTATCGCCCCAAAAGAGAGGCGAGATATTTTAGAAACTACGGAAGAAAGCTTTGACCAGGTACTTTCTACCAATCTTAAAGGGACTTATTTTTTGACGCAACTGGTTGCCAATTGGATGATCGCGCAAAAGAAATCAAATTCGGATTTTGCCGGTTGTATTATTAATGTGTCATCTATCTCAGCAACAGTCGCATCGGTTAATCGAGGTGAATATTGCGTTTCAAAGGCTGGCCTTAGCATGACTACACAACTCTTTGCAGTGCGGCTAGGCGAGTTTGATATCCCAGTGTTTGAAGTACGTCCAGGTATTATTAGTACCGATATGACAGCTGGCGTAAAGGAGAAGTATGACAAACTTATAGATGGTGGCCTAACCGTTCAGAAGCGTTGGGGTTATCCGGATGATGTAGGAAAAGTTGTAGCTGCGTTGGCACTCGGAAATTTCCCCTACTCTACCGGCCAAGTCATAATGGTGGATGGTGGCTTAGCAATTCCACGGCTATAATCGCGAATTCGCATTTCTTGCATTTTCGGTGCCGTCAGGTTTTCCAACCTGACGTGGCGCTCACTCATTTACAAAATTTCTTTGGTGAAGAACATTTACGAAAACTAAATTTTCTTTTCCCCAATCAATATCACTGTTTCGGGACTCTGATTATCAATTCTTCCAGTGCCGTCAGGTTTTCCAACCTGACGTGGCGCTCACTCCTACAACAAAAGATATCACTCTTTGCCCATGGTTGTTGTTATCTCCAACCTCTGTTCAAGATGTGAGTTTAAAATATTTTATCTTCAGGAACCTATCTTATCTAATAGCAAGGTGCATCGCGTATTAGTTGTTTTGTACTTTTTTGTCTTGATACAAAAAAGCACGAAAAAAGATCAAGAACGAAGGATGCTTCCGCACACATGCACGCGCACCCCCGCCCTTCGTTCTGGCCAGCGCGCTTATGGTTTCGATTTACAATTGGATAATAAGGTGAGCACAGTCTTGCTGGGTCTCTCCCATTCCGTTCCCGTGCTGTAAGGTCTTCCGACCTGACGTAGCTCACTGATCAAAAGTGTAAGGCAATCTTTTCTTAGCCCTCAAGCCGGGCAGGCTCAATTCTCCGCAGAGTCTTCCGTTAAATATGCAGCAGCCTGGCGCAGAGTCCCTTTTAGGAGACTCTGCGGTGAAATAAAACAGCTTTGATTCAATGCATGGCTATTAAAAGTATACTAACATCATGGTACGTCCTTGAACGGGCTTGCTCTCTTGTTTTTAAATCGTTGCTGTTGTTATGCTCGACTGTGGATTTTATGCTACAGTAGTCCGTTTGAATTGTGGTAATATTTTCGATAATGTTCATTATTCAAAAGTAAAATTTAAGGGTATAGTA
>JAENVX010000362.1 GCA_016650355.1 Bacteroidia bacterium
CCCTAAGTTTTAATTACGAGGCGACTATTTTGGCGGTTAAGGAATTAATAAATTTTTACCATCCGAACCTAGTCGAACAGTGTAATTGTGGTAAGGACTTCTAAATATTCCCAAGGTTTCCCTACCTTTACCCCCAGTATGAAAAACATTCTTTCTACATATTGCCCACTGGCCGGAATTGTGGCCGCGTAAGTACAGACACCTTCTTCTGAACTCTGGTCCGTACTTCGTTTCTCATTGATCGTATTTTCTATTCACGATGACCGTTTAGCTATTCAAGAATAGTAAGGCGTTCACTAAAACGTATATTTCAAATGAAATCATTAGAACAATATGGCTGGGATACTTTTTTTCAGCCGCAACAACTAAAAGGCGATTTACTCCTTGGCCGCATCACGTCCATACAGGGCTTTAAACATTATGTGATCACTGCAAACGGAGAAAAAGAAGCTGAGCTTTCGGGCAAAATGTTGCACGTAGCCTCTACCGAAGAACTGCCCAAGCTGGGCGACTGGGTAACGCTGAAAACGTATGACACGCTTGGTTACATCATTGATGTGTTGCCACGCAGAAATGAACTGGCGCGCAAAACCGCTGGCGCCAGAACGGATCGGCAGTTGCTCGCTGTCAATATCGATGGCGCGGTTATCGTGCAAGGCCTCGATCGCGACTTCAACCTAATGCGTCTCGATCGCTACCTCGTTCAACTGACCGCGTGCAACATTACGCCTATTGTGGTGTTGAACAAAGTTGATCTTGTAGAAGATTGGACAAAATATTCGCGCGAAATAGCCAAGCTACAACGCGATTGCGTGGTCTACTTTTGCAGTACCTATACAGGCGTTGGTTTGGATGAACTCCGAAACACCGCGCTGGAAAAATACAAAACGTATATTCTCATTGGTTCTTCGGGCGTTGGCAAAAGTTCGTTGTTGAATGCGCTGATGCAAACCAACCTTCAAGAGGTAAACAACACGAGCGACTTCAACAACAAAGGAAAACACACTACCACTTCGCGTGATCTTTTTCAATTGCCAAACGGCAGTTTGTTGATTGATACTCCGGGCATGCGTGAGTTTGGTCTTACGTATGAGGAAGGAACTAGTGATGATTTGTTTCCTGCCATTCAACAATTTGCCGATCGCTGTCGCTATTCGGATTGCCGTCACTTACAGGAAGCAGGCTGTGCTGTTATTGAAGCGGTACAATCAGGAGCACTGGACAATCAGGTGTATGAAAGTTATCTGAAACTGATCAGGGAGCAGAGACGCTTTGAGATGAATGCGGAGGATAAAAAACGGTACAACAAACAATCCGGAAAGCGATCGCGCGAAGCCAATGAGTATCGGAACAAGTACAAGTATTAACCACTGATTTAAACCTTCCATTTTAAAGATGAGCCCGCAAGTTGATTGCGGGCCTTTTTATCAGGAGTAAAAACTGTTGATCAAAACGCAAGTCCAAAACAAACACCAGCGCGTATACCAAATCCACTTAAGCCATTACCCGTATCAAACGTATCTGTACCGGAAGTTACCGTCACATTGCGGGATGAATATTTAGGCCCCAGAAAAATATCGAGCGCTATTTTTTCTTTAAAGATCCATTGCTTTCCTATTATTAAACCACCCCCAGTGGTCGTAATGGTTCCTTCGTTAGGTCCATTGGACACCGTGAAATTCTGATAACGGATAAAGGGAGCAACATAAAATCCATTAGGGGCCTCGGTCTCGGATAGATAAAACCGGTATTCAGGTGTAATTCCAATGCCACTGAATTTTGTCTCATTGATAGAGAAGCCAGAGTAATAAAATCCCAACTGAAAGCTACTACTGCCTGATACCTTTCGTTCGTATTGCAGATTGAGGGTGCTGGCGATGGGGCTGAAAATATTAATCTTCAATACATTGCCTTTTTGGGCGTACGCCTGAGAAGAAAACAAACCACTGAGGCCTATCAACAACACTGAAATAATTGAAATTTTATGGATGACTTTCATGAGGATATATTTTTTAAATAAGAATGTATTAAAAATACAAAATTAAAGTGGACATGAGACCAGTGCTCGTTTTTAAATAGTGTTCGAGATATTTCCTTAACTCACTTCAACCCATCCGTAAAGTGTTTGCGGGCTTTTTCTGTTTGAAATTTTACTGCGTTGAACGTATCCGAATTGCCTTTGGGAATAGAGAGAGATTTGAACGCATCTCCTTTGATGGCTTTCGCCTGATAAAGTATCTGACCTATGTGATGCGGATAATGAGCCAGTTGTCGTTGAATGGCTTCCATAACAGACTGGCCTTCGTTGCGGATATAAATAATTTTGGAAAGGTCTTCGGGTTTTATGCTTTCCAATGCAGTGAAAAGACAACTCCATCCTTTCTCCCAGGCATCCATCATGGATTGCTTGTCAGCATAAGCTTCATCAAATTCTGCTTCGCGATTACGCCATGATTTTTCTCCATCGCTGGTTAAAAAATCCGTCCAGCGTGATAGCATGTTACCGCTGAGGTGGTGTACAATCAACGCAATACTATTGCTTGCTTCGTTTGGTTTTCGTAATACTTCTTCATCGGTAAGCTGTGCGATGGCGCCTTCGCCCAGCTTTTTGTAATACGTAAAAAGCTTGATGGCACTTTCTATAAAAACAATGTCATTCTGATGCGACATTTTCTTCAACGGCTGCTTTCTTGTTATTAGAACCCGATTCGCGTTGCGCTTCTGCTTCGTATTTTTTTCTCAGCTCTGCTGCCTCTTTTTTATTCTTGGAATGGAGGATGTGTTTTGGCACTTCTTTTAAATCCCAGATGAGACCCACAGCTGCCAGCCCCCGCAGGATATAATATGTGATGTCAATTTCCCACCAGAAAAATCCCTGGCGCGAAGCAGTCTCATAGTAATGATGATTGTTGTGCCAGCCTTCACCCATCGTTACCAGGGCGAGCACTACACTGTTTTTGGATTCATCGCCCGTTTCATAACGTGGCTTACCAAACTTGTGCATGATAGAGTTGATAGAAAATGTGCCGTGATACAAAATGACTGTGCTTAAAAAGAATCCTATGAAGAGTGTACTAAATCCTGCTGTAGTAAACATGGCTAAGATGCTACCTCCATTTACAATTCCGCCAAGCGCCATCACCACCAAGGCTAGAATTGTTGGAGAAACAAGATAGTGTTTATTCAACCACACCAGTTCAGGATATTTCGCGTAGTCACCAATTACTTTATAATCCGTTTCCTTAAAATCGGGTCCTACAATCCAACCAATGTGTGAATACCAAAAGCCATAAATTTTCATAGAATGCGGATCGGCCGGGGTATCGCTATGACGATGATGATGACGGTGATGTGCGGCCCACCATAACGCACCCTTTTGCGCGGTCGTCTGAGACATAAATGCAATTACAAACTGAAACCAACGCGAAGTTTTATACGACTTGTGTGCAAAGTAGCGGTGATATCCTCCTGTTACCCAAAACATGCGGAAGAAGTAAAGAAAGATACATACCATCCAATCAAAGAATGTTGCGCCTGTATACAATGCTGCCAAAGGAAGCAAATGAATAATAAGAAAAGCGATCTCCTGTTTTAAAACCGGCTTTCTTCTTACTTCAGGAAGTACAACTTGTTGATCCATGCTTTGCAAATATTAAAAAGACTGCGCTACAAAGATAACGCGAAATGAGTGGAATAATTCCTTTTCCAGGAGATTACTGTATCAAACACCAGCGAACGAACGTTCAAAAACGCTTTTGAGATCAGTTGAGAAAGGCAGGACGAAATTCATGGCAAAAATTTCATTGCGATTCTTAGCGCACTCTGCGGCTATTTTTCACCGCTAAGACCCAGAGAAACGCAAAGCAGAATAATTATTTAATTAATCAGCAGGATAATGAATCCCTGCTTTTTGTCGGATGGCGTCTAATGTTTCCATCAAGAGAAGGGTTTTAGCATGAGTAAGCACGGGGCTTTCCACAAGGCCTTGTTGCAAACACTGTGTCACATGCATGGCTTCATATTCATAACCTAAACCTTGTGCCTTTTCAAAAGGTATTATCTCGCATGTATCCACAACGCCAGGATAATATTCCAATGCAGTTGAGGGTCCATGAAAGCGATAGGGCATTCTAATGCGACCCTTGTCTCCTCCTATGTCGGCACCTGATGCCAGGTTAGATCCAAATGTGGAAAAAAGCTGTGCGATAGTTCCGGTATTGTAGTTGAACTGTATGCTGCATTGTTCGTCTACTCCGGTGGACGCTTTGGTCATCGAAGCCTCTATAGAATCAGGTTTCCCTAATACATCAAGCGCAAAAAAAACGGGATAAATGCCGATGTCAAGTAATGAACCTCCTCCCAGGGCAGGATCGTATATTCGCTGCGCGAGCGGTGGCGTTGGAAGAAATCCAAATTCCGCATGCAGGTATTTTATGTTGCCAACTTTCCCTTCCTGAATAAGTTGTTTCATTTTAAGATAATGCGGAAGAAACCTCGTCCAGAATGCTTCCATAATAAACGTGTTCTGAGTTTTCGCGAAGTCAATCATCTCCTTTGCCTGCCGCGAATTCATCGCAAAAGCTTTTTCACATAGCACTGCTTTTTTATACTTCAAACAAAGCATCACATGCTCGTGATGTAAGCC
>JAENVX010000363.1 GCA_016650355.1 Bacteroidia bacterium
ACAGGTTTGTCTTTACAAGAAGCTAAAGAAGAACTTCTTAAAATTAAAGGCATAGGAAATTGGACAGCTAATTATGCTTTAATGAAGACGTTTCGCCATCCGGATGCTTTTCCGCTCGAAGATGCTGGTGTTCACAATGCAATTAAAAATTTATTAAACCTCAAATCAAAACCCGGTCTCGATCGTGTAAAAAAAATCTATAAAAAGTACAAAGGATGGGAAGCTTATGCTACGTTGTATTTATGGAAGAGCCTGTGAGACTCAAGAAATTTGAGTTTGATTAGAGTTTTGGTCTATGCCGATTTAGCGGCCTTTACAGTTTCAACTAATCCCTGAGAATAGGTGGTTGGCGTGAAATTAAAAGCTTTTTCAAACTTGCTGCTGTCAAAAAGATAGTCCACCTCACTTTGATAAAGCATTTCTACGGCTTCCCTAATGTTGCTATCAAAGAGACCAGCCATCCGCACCATCCACTTTTTCAATATCATATAATCTGGCTTTACTCCAAATTCTTTAGCAGCTAGTTCAATGAATTGTTTTCCTGATAGTACATTCTTATCGGTAGGAGCGTGCCACACTTGATTGAAAGCAGATTCCGCATTACCTAAAATAGCGAGTGCTTTACCCGCATCAGGAGTGTATGTAAAAGAATGCAGCGTATGATCATTCAACATCCATTGTCCTTTTTTTCCAGCTGCGAAATTTTTAAAGAGAAGAGCATCCACAAAGCTCAAAGGAGTGTTAGGTCCATAGAAGTCAGCTCCGCGTACAATCATTGCCTGAAGGTTCCCACTTTTCATTTCTGCTAAAAGTTTTTCTTCAATTTTTGCCCTTACTTCTCCTTTTTTGCTGCACGGATTGAAGGGAGTTTCTTCAGTCATCCAACCAGACACCTTGCCATATGGATAAACATTGCTGAAGAACACTAGCTTCGAGTTATGCTTTTTACAAGCAGCAATAACGTTGTTCATAACAACCGGCCACTGTTCCCGCCAGACTTTTGTAGTATATGGGAGGCCTGCTGTGAGGTACGCTACTTTTGATCCTGCAACTGCCTTGTCGGTTTGTTCCGCATTCAAAAGATCCGCTGAGAAAAGTTGATCAGTTGGATTCACTTTTTTTGGATTGCGACTCACCACTCGAATTTTATCCGTGTAGGCAGGCAAAGATTTTAAAAGATTATTAGCAATTACGCCATTGGCGCCAAGGATAGTTTGCATATAGGCGATACTTTATTAGTAAGAACTAAGACGGTTTACCAACGCAATTATTTTAGGACAGGCAAAATAACTATGAGGGAATGAAGGATAGAAAGAAAGTACATAAAAGCAACTGCCTATCTAGCAAGTAAAGACATATTTGCTATCAAAACTAAAAGGTCATCATCATTCACTTGCTTTTGTTCATCAGCAACAAGTAAAAAGTTTTCATACAATGTGTTAAGTCCATCTCCTTCTACATTGTAGCCCAGCAGTTCCAATCTATGTTTCAACGCAGCTCTACCACTTCGCGCAGTTAATATAATAGATGAATTTGGAACACCTACATCGGAAGGGTTAATGATTTCATAATTTTCAGCGTGCTTTAGGAAGCCATCCTGATGGATACCCGAAGAGTGCGCAAATGCATTCGCCCCCACAATAGCTTTATTGGCTTGCACAGGCATACGCATCATGCTGGAGACTAACTGACTGAGATCAAATATTCTTTCTGATATGATGTTCGTGTGTAACCCTAGGTCTTTGTGTACTTGCAATACCATGGCAACTTCTTCAAGTGAAGTATTCCCTGCACGTTCTCCGATCCCATTGATTGTGACTTCTGCTTGTCTTGCTCCATTGGTAAGCCCGGCAATGGTATTAGCAGTTGCTAA
>JAENVX010000364.1 GCA_016650355.1 Bacteroidia bacterium
ATCTAACAGTTCGGGGTGAGATGGTAAACTACCCTGATTACCAAAGTTTTCGGAAGTGGCAACTATCCCCATTCCAAAAATCTCCTGCCATAACCTGTTCACCATTATTCTAGCAGTGAGTGGATTCCTTGGATCGAACAACCATTTTGCAAGTCCCAACCGATTCGAACCAAATTCAGTCTCTTCATAAGGCAGGATTGCAGATGGTGCACTGGGATGTACTTCAACGTCAGTAGGCGCATCATACGCGCCACGGTTAAGGACAAATGTTTTGCGCGGCTCACCATCGTCCATGACCATCACCTTAACGGTGTCTTTTGCACCAATCGTTTTTCCATTTATAAATTTCAATACATTTTTTAGATCGGCCTGGGTGATACTTATATTAGGTTTCGGCAATTCTCCATAATTGATCAGTCCCTTCTCCCTGGCCTTGTTGAAGAAAGCATAGATTGAATAAAAATCCTTCTGTAACACAGGGTCATATTTATGATCATGGCAGCGACTGCACTCTACACTGATACCCAAAAAAGCCTTGCCGAATGTGCTGGTGCGATCGACTACATATTCGGTACGGTACTCTTCGGGAATAGCACCGCCTTCCTGTGTTATCTTATGGTTGCGATTAAATCCTGTGGCAAGAATTTGTTCGCGGGTGGCGTTTGGTAAAAGATCTCCCGCCAACTGCCAGGTCACGAACGTATCATAGGAAAGATTTTCATTGAAGGCGTGAATAACCCAATCCCTCCAGGGCCACATCACCCGCGGCAAATCATCCTGGTAACCATGCGAGTCACCATACCGGCTCACATCCAGCCAGTAACTTGCCCACCGCTCACCATAGGCTGCTGATGCCAGCAAGTCATCGACTAATTTTTCGTATGCAGTAGGTGAATCATTCTTAAGAAACGCATCCACTTGCTCAAGTGATGGTGGCAATCCCGTAAGGTCAAAACTAACCCTTCGTATCAGCCTCTCTTTGTCTGCCCCTGCACTCGGTTTGAGATCAACCTCTTCAAGTTTAGCTAAAATAAATTGATCGATTTCATTGACACCCCACTCTGAAACTACGTCAGGAAGGTTGTGTTTTTGAGGAGGTATAAATGCCCAGTGCTTTTTATACTCCGCACCATCTTGTATCCACTGCTTTAGAATATTTTTTTCCTTTTCTGTAAGCGTCAGGTTTGATTCCCGCGGTGGCATTCGGAACAGAGGGTCTTCCGAAAATATTCGTTTGACAAGATAACTTTCTTCTGTGTTTCCCTTAAGGATGGCGAAATGAGTGGGATTGGATTTAAGTGCCCTGAATGCTCCTTCTTCATTATCCAACCGGAAGTCAGCTTGTCTTTTTTTTATATCTGGCCCATGGCAGGCAAAGCATTTATCCGAAAGAATAGGTTTGACATCATAATTAAAATCGATTTTCCCTTTCCTCAATTCCACACCATCATTCGCGTTTGTATTCTTCTCGTTGCATGATTGCCCGATTATTGCAGCCGCTAGTAGCAACAGAATTACATGCTGATTAATTTTCATTGGTTTTTGGCTTCTGCTGTCTAAGAAAAAAGGATGAAAGCATTTATCATGTACTCTTAAACTATTCTATCAAGGCAATTTAATAAAAATTCCCGGTCTAACCTCAACGCATCCCGGTTGTTGGTGAAGAACATTTATCTGCCTCAGGCATGACCAACAAGGGCACTGATTTGAGATATGCTTGCCCTGAATAAGATTTAACCGAGGATAGTACGGATTTACATTTTATCGTTGTTTCTGTAATATTGCTTTGTTACTACCTTTTGTAATACACGCTTAATAATTAATTCTGCTATTACATTAAAATGATTTTCGTTTTTATGTTCGGTTAAATACTTTTTTAGCTGGGCTTCGCTAATGTCAATCCGGTAGAGCAATTGCATGACATTAAAGCCTATTCTCTTTTCATTGTATTGCAGCTCATTAGCAATTTTCGCATGGATGCTATTATAATTTGGTTCAAGAGCCTCAACAAAGTCAGCTGGAAAATTACTTTGTTCGAAATCTTTTGCCAATTGTCTTCTAAAAGCATCAAACAAATCTTTACTGCTTAACTGATTTTTAATGTCTGGTAAATTATGCATTTCTTCTGGCAATGATCTCGGCCGTGAGATTGAATTCAAATTACAAATGTTTTGCATTCATTGTCCTCGTGCCAAGGTAAACCCGGAATAAATAAGTAATTTAGCAGAAAGAAAACCTTAATCGCTAAACCTTTGTTCACATAGGGTAAGCGCTATCTAAAGCAACAAATTCTCTATGAGACGAATACTGATTTTCCCTTCACTTTTTTTGTTCCTGTTCATGTCGCAGGCGGCATTTGCCCAGGAGTATAAAGTCATAAAATCCTGCTACGGGTATTACCAGCCTTTGGAAGATTTGCCTGATTCTGTTATCGCAAAACGTAATGTACCCAAGGTTGATCGTGATGCTGAGAAGAAAATGACGTACGAGCTATTGCCGGTTAACACCAGGGTTCGTAGATTGGAAGGAACCTATGTTTACAGGGTGAAGGTATTGACAGGACTCTATAAGGGCAAGTTACTCTATGTCAAGACCGAGTTTTTGCAGGCTGAATAAGTTCACTACACAGCTGTATAATTCTTTCCTCCGTAAAGAGCCTAATCAAAACCAGCGTGGTGGATTCTTCCAGGAAGGAATGCAGCGGTCTTTCGCTTTTATCTTTAAGCTTTTGACGATTTGTTCCGCATGTACCCTCGAATTCTCAATAAACCACTTCCCCGTTTAATTCTTTGTCGACCGTTACACCTAATTCTTTTAAGTTGTCCATGAGTCACAGGAGCCAATTCTATTTGTTTGTCTGAATTGTCCTTAAACTGTCTTAAACTGTCTCTCACTGTCTCTCAGTTACAAATTGGCCCTTACTATTCTTCCTCAAAAACGTCAAATAGTCCGATTTGATACTAGTGTAATGTTATGAAATCTAAACTGTGCGCTTGCCCCTAATGGATGCATATCGGCACAGGTGTTCTATACATCCTTATTAAAGGTACGCTCTTATCTTAAATCAATCCAAAAACTGTGAACTTATTTTAGGTCGAGACAGAATTTTATTTTTGAGCCAACCGTCCTAGGACTTGATCTAATTTTGCCCGGTCATACATCTTGCCTTGTTTTATCACCGCATTAATTCGTTTTGTATTACCAATACTTTCTAACGGATTAGCATCCAGAATTAATAAATCAGCCCACATCGTTTCTTTTATTGACCCGACTTCGTTCTCAAGATTAAAATATCTGGCTGGATTTAACGTGGCCGTTTCAATCGCTTCCAAAGGAGTTAGCCCCGATGAAACCAGTAACTCTAATTCTTCGTGCAAACTAAGGCCCGGAGTTAAATATCCAATAGGTGTATCAGTGCCAGCCATAATGCCAATACCGGCACGATTAATTTTTCCTACCATAGCAGACATCCATTTGGAATATTGACGGCTGAATGTGGGTACTTCACTGTTCATAACCTTTTCAATGCTAGCATTCCATACTTGGCTAATGCTATCTGGTAAATAAGTAAAACTTTTTTGCCATTGATCCTGCATGAAAGGTTTAGTTATAAAAACGGTATACAACGTTAGCGTGGGTATTTGCCACGTTTGATTTTTGGCAAACACGTTAAGTATTTCATTGGCCTTTTGTTCATCATAATTTTCAATAGCAGTTTGCCTTTGTGCCTGATGGATGCTACTCCTTAATTTTCCTCCAGGATCTTTTCTTCCATCGTTTAATAATTGTAAGCGCTGTGCTAGTAATTCCTTTGAATTTGTAGCGCAAGACAACTCAAGATTTCGCAAGTGTTCCATGCTATTCAATCCACCATTAGAAGCACTTATTACATCCATGCTAAGAGGCACATGGCCGCTTACTTTCAATTTGTTTTCATTTGCATATTTTGTGATTACAGCAAACTGTTCGGGCGTGAGCATTTCATAGGCCTTTAAAAAATCAACGCCAGCGCTATCCAGCATTGACACTTGTTTTGAAACATCATACACAGTAGGTAAGCCAACGGATAGAGGAGGATGCTCAGCATCGCTTCCGTCATACACATTTGGCATACCATCCAATAGTGGGCCAGCAATCATTACCCGGGGCGCATCAGTTGGATTGGCCAACGCCAAATCTTTCCAGTATTTTACAAATTCGAGTCTGCCGCCTGTGTCGCGCACACTGGTAATACCGTACGCGATAAATAAATCAAACATACTGGGAGCCAGCGCTTCTATGTAGCCAAAGTGAATATGCGCATCCCACAAACCAGGCATCAGATACTTTCCTGCACCATCTTGTATCGTATTTTTCTTCGAAAGCTTAAGATCGCTGGTGGAGGCAATTCGTAAAATCTTTCCATCCTTAATAATAAGCGTTTGATGTTCTTTGAGCCCAACCACCGGGTCGATGGTGGAAATGTTTTCGATGCAAAGGGCATCTTCAAAAAAAACGGAAGGGGCAGTGCACTCAAAAAACAGGAAGGCTAAGAAAAATGCAACGATAAACTTATTCACAGACTGGAGCCTTTTGTTCATGTTTTTTTATTCCTATTAAAAGTACGCTCTTATCTTAAATCAATCCAAAAACTGTAAACTTATTTTAGGAGAAGACATTTTGTTATGCTCCTCAGTTGTCACAAGAAATATGTAAACACAAGCCTGTCTGCCGGCCTAGTTGGAACAAATGATCGTCTAAGCAATAGTAAAATGCTTTGTTAAAACGTGAAGATACTTGCGCATCACTGCTTCACTTGTAGAAAATAATTCACATGTGTTTGCGGAAATTACTTTAAAAGACTTCAATTCAGTTTGGTATAATTTTGATCGGGTTATCCAAAGGAGTAAACCAACTAAAATTATGAAAGTAATACACATTCTAAAAACCTTCGTTCTGGCAACTGTTATTTTAACTTCTTGCCAACCTAATCAAAAAGAGGAGAATAGTTCTGAAATTGCAAAAGAACATAATGACACAGTATTCAATGACAAAGACGATGAAAAAGATGCAGACTTTATAGTTAATGCAGTGGCTGCAAATCTTTCTGAAATTAATCTTGCCCAGTTGGCTTTGACAAAGTCAACCGACAGCGAGGTGAAGAAAATTGCAGGTATGCTCGAGGCAGATCACACTAAAGTATTGAATAATTTGACAGGGTATGCGGCCACCAACGGCATCAGTACACCTACAACGGAAACACCTGAAGCAACAAAAGACAGAA
>JAENVX010000365.1 GCA_016650355.1 Bacteroidia bacterium
CTTCAACACTTCAGCAAGTTTTGTAAAGCGGATTCTAACTATTTCAATCATTACAATCATTGTTGGCGCTTTACTACTTTCCTTTTCCAATGCCCCGCTTCCGGCTTATCACTTAGCAGCATCTGGATATATTGCTGCTATTATCCTGAGTGTGATCTTTATCGTTATGGTATCACATGAAATTCTCGCATTGTTCATCAATCTGGTAAGCAGAGGAACACGGCAAATAAAAAGTCTGAAACATTTTTTAATCATCAGCGCCATCTACATGGTGAATATTTTTTTAGCGTACGCTAATAAGATCAATCTGATCGAATGGGACTACTTGGCTATTAATTTTTTTTTGCTTCTCACTATCTCTGGCATCCTGGGAATTTGGGGTTTCAGGCAGAGACAATCTCAGTACGAAGGCATTATTGATGCCGATCCTTTTGGAGTCTACCTTTTCGTAAGCCTGGCTTGCATTTGCTTTGGAGCAATCGCATGGTTTATTTCCTGTTCAAATGATCCCGCTATTTCGGCTCTGCAAGATGTAATCATTTACAGCCACCTCGGGTTTGGTATTATATTTTTATTGTACGTGCTGTCCAATTTTATGGGCATGCTTAATGAAAACCTACAGGTGTATAGGGTGTTGTATCAGCCGAACAACATGCCCTATTTTACTTTTCGCTTTGCCGGGATCATTGCCACGCTTGCATTTGTGTTTTACAATACATGGCAAGTTCCTGTACGGAATGCGCAAGCCGGCTACTACAATGCCATGGCTGATATTTACAAATCCAATAGTCCAAAATTAGCTGAGGCATACTACACCACTGCTGGTACATATGGCTTTCAGAACCATCATGCTAACTATGCTATCGCTAACCTTGAAGCCAAACGAGGTGACGAGTATAAAGAAAGTACATTTTACAAGCGAGCCTCCGGTACCAGACCTACTGAAATGTCGTATCTCAATTGGACGGATACTTATCAGCGCAAACAATCCTGGCTGGAAGCTATGCTCACACTTCAGGAAAGTTCAAAGGATTTTCCGAAAAGTGGGGCAATAAAAAATACGCAGGGTTTGATTTATGCTAAGTTAAACATTCTCGATTCCGCGCTTTTCCTATTAGAAGAATCAAGAGGTTATCCGTTGTCAAAAAATCCTGCCGAAACGAATATTGTAGGATTAATAGCACAAAAAAACTTACCTATTGACGCAGACTCTTTATTTAATCTCATCGGCTCAACACATGCAGGGTTCGAAGCGAATAC
This sequence comes from Bacteroidia bacterium, assembly GCA_016650355.1. Lineage (GTDB taxonomy): Bacteria > Bacteroidota > Bacteroidia > Cytophagales > Cyclobacteriaceae > ELB16-189. The sequence continues at coordinate 1,261 of JAENVX010000365.1, forward strand.
GCTGGCACTTGCCAACTTACAGGGAGAAAAAATTCAAATGCAACTATCATTACCAAAAGATTCTGTTCTAGATCTTTTTTCAGCAACGCTTCTCCAAAATTACCTAATCAATCATCTTGGTGAAGTCGATTCCACAACCATTAATCAAACTATTAACCTGGCACGCGTCAAAGGTAATGCTCACTATGCAGGGGACTTACTCTTCACTAGTGCCTTGTCGCTATACGCGGATGGGCAAGTGGGCAAAGCTTTTAGTTTATTGGAAGAAGTAATATTTTCAAGCAATAAACAGGGCAAACTAAATAACATTCTAGCGCTATGGGCGCTGGAGCAAGATGCTCCAGATGTGGCTCTTAAATATTTAACCTACGCGATTGATCAAAAATTTGCAGATGCCTCATTAACAAATGCCATTGCGCTTTCTGAAGCGGGCAAGTTGGGAGAAGCAATTGTTGCTTGGGATAGTTTAAAATCACAAGGAGATACCACCCAACTTGAAATGGCTGAAAGCAGTCTTAGGGTGCTAGCACTTCCTGAAGAATTTGTCAGCAAATTTACGGATACTGACAAGTATCAATACTGTAGATACCGAATTGAACCATATGATTCATCCTCTTTCTTGAAAGTGATGATGTGCATCAAAAATAATGATCTGCGGGCAAAAGCAATACTAGATAGAACGAGAAAACTATTGAACCTGGACGATCTGAGGGCTGCTTCTCAAGTATTTCAGAAAATTAACGGCATTGAGATGAGTGATAAAAACTTGTATCAAGATTTTAAACATACCGAACTCCGGGTTTTGGCTGCGAAAAGAGACTTTCGTTCATTGGAACAACAACTAAAAGTAGCCACCTTCCGAAAGGACCAAAAGAACCAACTAATTTTCTACACAACCTTAATCAGTGAAAGCACTGGACAAAATGGTGAAATACAGAAAAACTATCAATGGCTCTCCACAGCAAATCCATTTTTTGATGAGGCTATCGTTGAGGCAGCCCGGTTCTTTAAGACAAACAGCAAAGAGCGATTGAAGACCTACACTATTTTAGTAAACGCATTACAGACGAATCCGCAGTCTGTAAAGCTTTTAAAAGCCTACGGCCTTGAAGCATTTCAAATGGGGTTCGATGAATACGCCCAAAGTGCAATTGATCAATTGGCTGAGTTGATCGGGCAACCATCTGTAAATAAATTTCTATTTGAGAATCGTAAAGCACTGGTTCCTCAAAATAACTAACTTCTTACAATTAATAGCCATCGACTTTATGTTAACTTTGCCCACTTTATTCAAATTACATGGAGATAAAATTCGTTCCACTCAATCACATACATGAAAAATTAGGTGGCAAAATGGTTCCCTTTGCCGGGTACAATATGCCTGTGCGATATTCTTCCGACATTGAGGAACACATGACCGTGAGAAATGGTGTTGGTGTATTTGACGTATCGCACATGGGTGAGTTTTCATTGAAAGGACCAAATGCGTTGGATCTCATCCAACGGGTAACAAGTAATGATGCTTCTAAACTAATTGATGGACAAGCTCAATATTCATGTTTACCCAATGAAACAGGTGGCATTGTAGATGACCTGATTGTGTACAAGATCAAAGACAACGATTATCTATTGGTCGTAAATGCCTCAAATATTGATAAGGATTGGAATTGGATTTCAAACTATAACAGTAAGGGCGCAGAGATGAAAAATATCTCGGACGACATATGTCTATTTGCTGTGCAAGGCCCCAAAGCAGTTGGGGTTTTACAAAGACTAACCAAGACTGACCTGTCCACAATAAAATATTATCATTTTTCAGTTGGTGAATTTGCTGGCGTCAATGATGTGATGATGAGTAACACTGGCTACACGGGGGCCGGAGGTTTTGAAATTTATGTGAATAAAGCTTACGCTGAAAAAGTTTGGAATACCATATTCGAAGCGGGTAAAGATGAAAACATTAAACCTATTGGCCTTGGCGCGCGCGACACACTTCGCTTGGAAATGGGTTTCTGTTTGTATGGAAATGATATTGACGACACCACCTCGCCACTAGAGGGCGGACTTGGATGGATTACAAAATTCACAAAAGACTTTACTAATTCAGTCAATCTTAAAAAGCAAAAAGAGGCTGGCGTAATTAAAAAACTTGTCGGATTTAAAATGATTGATAAAGGAATTCCACGGCATGATTATCCAATCAAAGATGCGACAGGCAATATTATCGGAAGAGTTACTTCAGGGACGCAGTCGCCATTGTTGGGAATTGGAATTGGATTGGGTTATGTTGCTACCGCCTCTGCCACCATTGGATCTGAAATTTTCATTGAGGTAAGAGGGAAAAGCCTAAAAGCAATTGTAAGTAAAATGCCTTTGGTTAGTTAATGAAAACAATTGACGTTTGCCTAAGCCCTGAACTTGTGCACCTCTATGACGTAGAGGATAAAACAGTAGTTGTAGTTGATATTTTCAGAGCTACCTCCTGCATGGTAACTGCCTTCGCCCATGGAGTTGAAAGTATTACTCCTTTTGCTAATCTCGAAATATGCAGAGAGATGAAAGCAAAAGGTTACGTTACCTCCGGCGAACGCAATGGCGAAAAAGTAAGAGGTTTTGATATGGGCAATTCTCCGTTCGAATACATGGGAGATTCTATAAGAGGTCAGAAAATTGCCTTCACTACCACCAATGGAACTCAGGCCATTGAAAAAGCGAGAGGAGCAAAAGAAGTTATTATTGGCTCTTTTCTAAATTTATCCTCTGTTGTCAAGAATCTTCTTTTAGGTGAGAATAGTATCTTAATTGTATGTGCAGGATGGAAAGGCAAAGTGAATCTCGAAGACACATTGTTCGCTGGGGCAGTCGTTGATAAATTAAGAAATTATATAGAACCCGATTGCGATGCACCGCTAGCCGCGCAACAACTTTATACAATCGCTAAAAACGACATGGTAAAGTTTCTTAGCACATCATCTCATGTTAAAAGGCTGAACAGGTTGAACGTTTTTAAGGATATTGAATTTTGTCTTACTCCTGATCAATACAAAGTGGTACCTAGGCTAATTCGCGGAATATTAAAAGTGTAATACTTCAAAATATTTTCGTTAGACGATTTCATTTAAGTTTTGGATTCTGATGGTGACGGTCTTTATCACGAAGGGTTTTCTTTTTCATATTTTTTTCAAAAGCTTTTGTAAGATCAACACCGGTCTGATTTGCCAGACAAATCAAAACCCAAAGTACATCAGCCATCTCATCGCCTAAGTCTTTATCCTTATCGGATTCCTTTTCGGATTGTTCACCATATCGTCTTGCCATTATTCTGGATACCTCTCCTACCTCTTCAGCAAGGATTGCCGTATTGGTAAGTTCGTTAAAGTATCGAACACCATGCGTCTTGATCCACTGATCGACTTGTTGTTGGGCTTGCTGGATAGTCATTCTAAAAGATTTTAATCCCTTTAATAACAGTATTTATTTCATCAACTCTTCAAAATCAATATCCATGACTTCAAATTTTTGCCAGCCAACAAAATCAAAGTGCCACCATTCAGAAGCATTTACCTTAAATCCATGTCTTTCCATCGCATTAATAATCAGTTCCCGATTTTTACGAGCAACGGGATCGGTGATCGGGGTAGTAGGCCAGGCATCTTTGCTGAACGAATCATAACCTGTTGGCATCTTTAGCTCTTCTTTTGTTTTTAGGTCAATTATTGTCATGTCTAGTGCGCAGCCACGATTGTGTCGAGAGCCACGGTAGGGTGAAGCTACATAAGTCGTATCGTGATAGGTCTCATAAAACTTTACAGTAGCCTTGTATGGCCGATAGGCATCATAGATTTTCACACCAAGACCTTGCTTTTCCAAATCAGCTTGTGCCCTTTTGAGTGCTTCCGCAACTGGCCTCCTTGCATAGGCTTTTGCGAGGTTATAGATTTTCTCTGAGGTAAAATTATTAGTGGTGGCATACCGGATATCCAATACGATGCCCGGCACAAATTTCTCAAGATCCACCAATTCTTTTTCCGGATTTGCTTTGAGCGTAGCTTGATACTCGAGCAGCGTGGTCGGTTTCAGACCATATTTGTTTTGAGAAAGAACGCTCCCTGAGAGGAGAATAAATAAGGCACCCAAAGCAAATTTCATAGTCTATTAATTTCAAACAAGGTAAAAAATTCGTGCCAATTATTTTATCTTTCGTGCCTTCCGAGCTCTATGAAAAGGATCAACCATATTATTCACGCTAAAATGCTCATGAACAAGAAAGAGTTTGCAGCCAAATCCAGTAATAGGCCTATCTTGAAACCTTAAACCATGTGGAGAAACTTATCAGGCAACGCTAAATTTTCAATCATAGCTTTTCTGCTAACCATGGCGCTGGGGCTCTTAAGCATGGGTGCGCTCGGTTACGGATTATATTTTCTAGTTTCCCCTTTCCTGGAAAAGGATCTTGATTCGCTTCGTGGCGATATTACCTGGCCAACAGTGCTTATTGTGGGCATGCTTTCATCTATTGGGTTTCTATTCGCAGGAGTCGTCTTTCGATTTCTAAGATTCCGAATTAAGGAATTAGCATCATACCTTGTTTATGCAATTATCCTCTGGGCCTGGGTTCTCTTGCTATGGTATGTTTTCCTGAACTTTTCTATAATTCAATAGTTAGTCATGAATTACAAAAACGCTTTTCTAATCACATTAATAATAGAGGTAGCCGTTGCACTCTTAGCCGTAATTAACTATGGAGTGACACTGGAGGCTTTACAAGCGGTCACCCGTTTCTCTGGAAGAGTGTCACTTGTTCTCTTTAGTTTAATCTTCCTTTTTCAAAAACAACTTCAGATCAAATCAATTTTATCCGAAAAGTACTTTTTGATTTTTGCCATTGCACATGGAATACATTTAATCGAGTTGCTTTCTTATGTTTATCTCTCCGGTGTAGCATTGGTGCCCTATCGTGTGGTGGGGGGGTTCCTGGCGTATGCATTTATTTTTGTCATGCCCTGGCTGGAGCAACTCCATCATCAATCAAAATTTAGTTCAAAACACTTTTCAATCATTACAGTCTTCTATCTTTACTATGTGTGGTTAATTTTTTTCATGACATACCTATCGCGCGTACAGGGCACGTTTCCTAACGCAGGCGGAAATTATGTTGAACATATTTCACTTTTGGGGTGGGTGGCTGTAATGCTCGGGATAAAACTTTCTGCTTTGATTTCTAATAAAAATTCAACTCCAAAATTTAATTAAGCCTTATGGAACGTTCTGAATTTCTAAAATATTTTGGTACCGGATTGCTAGTTTGCACCGGCTGCAGTTTGGTTTCATGTGGAAACAACGATGATCCTACGCCATCTGGAGTTGATTTTACGCTCGACTTAACATTGCCCGAAAATTCATCACTGCAAAGTGCGGGGGGCTCTGTTTCAAAAGATGGAGTGATCGTTGACAGAATATCCAGCAACGAGTTTACAGCTCTAAGTAGAGCGTGTACGCACGAAGGAACGAATGTCAACTATCGTTCTACTCAACAAGACTTTCTGTGTCCCAACCACGGAAGTGTTTTCGATAAAAATGGCTCCGTCAAAACAGGACCAGCCACAAAGGTATTATTCAAATATAACACAGAGCTGACGGGAAACAGTTTGCGCGTGTTTTCCTAATTTGCATTCTGTATAGCTAAAAAACTGCGCAATGTATAAACTACTATTATCTTCGCTCATCTTCTTGTTATTTTCTGCTTGTTTATATGCGCAACGGAAAAAAGATGCACGACCTAACATAATCTACATAATGGCCGATGACTTGGGCTATGGAGATTTAGGTTGTTATGGACAGAAGACATTGCTTACGCCTAATATCGATAAGATGGCAAAAGAAGGCGTTACCTTTACACAATTTTATGCGGGCAGCACCGTATGCGCTCCTTCTCGTTGCGCATTGATGACGGGTATGCACATGGGGCATTCTTACATTCGAGGGAACAAAGAACTTCCACTTCGCGAAGAAGATATGACACTAGGAAAGTTGATGAAGCAAAAAGGATATGCAACCGGCATGTTTGGAAAATGGGGACTTGGCCTTGAGGGAAATAGTGGTTCACCCGAAAAGCAAGGATGGGATCGTTTTTTAGGGTATCTGCATCATCGTGCAGCACACCGGTTCAACGTGGATCATTTGTGGGAAGTAAAAAACGGAAAGCTTAATAAATTCCCGATGGATACCACAACTAATACTTACCCGTTCATTTTCAATGCTGCCACTAAGTTCATTACTGAGCATCAAAACGAACCCTTCTTTTTGTATCTACCCGTTACGATTCCACACGCTGAAATGCGAGCCCCTACAGAAGAATCTCTGAGACCATTTATAAAAGATAGCCGCAGCATTTTTACGGAAAAACCTTTTGTCAATGTTTCCTATGCTTCCTATAGGCCGCAAGAGATGCCCAACGCTGCATTCGCTGCCATGATGTGGCAACTCGATCAAGATGTAGGTAAGCTACTTCAACTATTGAAAGACTTAAATCTTGATACTAACACCTATGTATTTTTTACATCCGACAATGGGCCACATCAGGAAGGGGGTCGAGAGGTAGAGTTCTTCGATAGCAATGGATCACTCAAGGGATTCAAACGCGACTTATATGAAGGAGGCATTAGGGTACCCATGATCGCCTGGGCACCTGGAAAAATAAAAGCTGGAACTACTTGCGAAGAGCCATTCGCTAATTGGGATATTCTTCCAACGCTTTCAGAACTAACCGATCAAAAAGTTCCTGAAGATATTGATGGCATTTCCTTTTACGATGTCCTCCATAATCAAAAAGCACAACAGAAACACTCCTATCTGTATTGGGAATTCTTCGAAAGAGGGTTTGATCAGGCATTGCGCGCAGGTGATTGGAAAATTGTGAAGAGAAGCAGTAGTGGTGGAAAAACAGAACTATATAACCTGAAAGACGACATTGGAGAACAAAGGGATGTCTCCTCTCGCTATCCTGAAAAAGTAAAGTCGCTGGAAAAGTTCATGGAAAGTGCAAGAGTAGACTCAAAGGAATTCACTGTTAAAAAATAAATAGAGAAGGATAAAATAATAAAGATAAAATATTCAATGATAGCCTGATGAAAATTTACAAAACCAAAAAGACTGCAGTTATAGTTCATGAAGGAAATTACTACTTAACTTCTGAAAGTTGGGATAGCATAGTCAATCGCGATAAACTCTATGACTATTTACTTGCCGAAACAAAAAAATCAACCCCCAGTGACATAGCCATAAACCTTATTGAAAAGGAGTTGCTCCCTCCCATTGGCAGTCAGGAAGTGTGGGCTGCAGGTGTTACTTACTTTCGAAGTAAAGAAGCACGGATGGATGAGTCTAAAGATTCTGGTGGCGCCTCCTTCTATGATAAAGTGTATGATGCCGATCGCCCTGAACTTTTCTTCAAATCCACGGCAGAGCGCGTGGTGGGTCATGGTGGATATGTACACATTCGAAAAGATTCAACGTGGAATGTACCTGAGCCCGAACTCGCTTTATTCATAAACAGCAATGGAAATATCGAGGGGTATACTATTGGAAATGACATGAGCTCGCGCAGCATTGAAGGTGAAAACATGTTGTACCTACCACAAGCCAAGACCTATTCACGCAGTGCAGCACTTGGCCCATGCCTGTATGTTCCAGCCTCACCTATCCCTTCGAACACAACTATAGAAATGGAAATTATTCGCAATGGCAAGGTCATGTACCATGATATAGTGCAGATCAGTCAAATGAAACGCAAGCACACGGAATTGGCATCCTGGCTATTTCGAGAATTAGATTTTCCATCGGGTTGTTTCCTGATGACTGGTACTTGTCTCGTTCCTTCCAATGATTTTACGTTGGCCGTAAACGATGTAGTAAATATGACGATTGATGGAATTGGAATGCTCACCAATACCATTGATGTTAAAAAGCCTACGTAAATTATGAAGTTCCTATTACTAGTTCTTCTTCTTTGCCCTATTTCCTGCCAACTTAAAAAGACCGCTATGCAAAACCAATATGCATTATCAGATACTATACCTGGAACTTTTGGACACGACAAGGCTTTTCTTCAGAAGCACAAAGAAGTAATTGAACTAAGTAGGGCAAATGCAAAATTACTGGTTGTAAACGACTACCAAGCGCGTGTGATGACTAGTACCGCCAATGGAGACTCAGGCAAAAGTTACGGTTGGATGAATTATGATCAAATTCGATCTGGTGAATTAAAACCTCATATGAATCCCTTTGGCGGTGAAGATCGATTTTGGTTGGGGCCTGAGGGTGGGCAGTTTGCGTTATACTTTAAAAAAGGAGATCCTTTTGATTTTGATCACTGGCAAACTCCGGCTCCTATTGATTCAGAGCCGTTCGCAATTGTCAGCTCCGATAGTTCTCAAGCTACCTTTAGAAAAATAACAAGCCTCACAAATTATTCTGGATTCACGTTTCATCTTAAGATCGATCGAAAAATAAATTTACTGGATGAAGAATCCATTGAACAGGAATTTGGAGTTTCAACAAACAATCTAAAAGCAGTTGCATTCCAAAGTGAAAACTCAATAACCAATGAAGGTGAAGAATCCTGGACTCAAAAAAATGGACTACTTTCTATTTGGATTTTGGGAATGTTTAACCCATCAGATGAAACCGTTATTGTACTTCCACATGAAATATCAAAGGAAAATAATAATGTAACGGATAACTATTTTGGAACGATACCTACTGACCGGATTAAAAGAACAGCCACTGCGTTGTTGCTAAAGGGTGATGGAAAATTCAGAGGCAAAGTGGGCATCGCACCAGCTATCGCAAAAAATATTGTTGGAAGTTATGATAAAGAAAAACATGTTCTAACTCTCGTAAAATTTGATTTGGATAAAACAGGTTCATACGTGAACTCAAAGTGGGAGTTACAAAAAGAACCGTTCAGTGGCGATGCGGTAAACTCCTATAACGATGGCCCACAGGCTGACGGAAGTCAAATGGGTCCATTTTATGAATTAGAAAGTTCTTCGCCTGCCAAGGAATTAAAGAAGGGAGAAAAACTTTCCCATCGGCATGTTACACTCCATTTGGAAGGAGAGGAAAATACGCTTAATCAAATTGCGGAAAAAACGTTAGGCGTTTCATTGAAGGATATATCCTTTAAGTGAAATCACAACTTACTTTACAATTTTGATGAAATATTCTGCATGTATAGGTTCACCTAATGATGTCACCCCCTCAACCACTATTCTATATTTTGTTTCCAAATCAGCAGCGTAGAACGAAACAATGGCCTCACCTGTTTGGGCACTTGTATTAACATTAGGATTCCAATAGATGGTGCTGCGGTAATCATGCTCACCACTATCTACAGTAGTGCTGTAATCAGTTGATCGGAATTTTCTTGGTGTTGTATACCCCCCAATAGTGACTAATTGGAATAAAGATTTATCATAACCACTAACCTCTTCCTTTAAAGGCACTCCATTTTTTGTATAAATCGCAATCACTCCATTTGCACCACGCGCACCAAAAGCGGCAGAGCTTCCATATTTAAAAACATCTATACGTAAAATATTTGTTGGATTCAGTTGGTCAATCATAGCTATTATTCCATCACCTCCCATCCCACCACCTCCATTGTAAGGTAGTCCATCAATCACGAGAAGTGGTTCCATTCCGACTGCACCACTTCCAAAGCTACTAGCTCCTCCCAATAACACATAATAACTTCCATTGATGAGGATCAGCCGAAGGCCTGGCACACGACCTTGAATCGCATACATTAAATTCATACTATTGGCATTCTCCAAAACATCTGTGCTTATTGAATAATCAGGAGTGCCGTATCTGCTAAACTCCCTTTTTTCCTCAAGCTTAGGTGCCGTTATTATCACTTCCTTTAAAACTCTTGCAGCACCTGGTTCACTATAATATTGAA
>JAENVX010000366.1 GCA_016650355.1 Bacteroidia bacterium
GAATCATATGAAGCCTTTCTTTCACCTCTTAGACTATCTAACAAATCTTCGATGTTACTCTGCTCCAATTGTTTTTGTTTCAACGCACGATTCACTGCTAAACGAAAACGCTCCTCATCAAGAGGCTTGAGTAAATAATCAACTGCATTTTTTTCAAATGCCTTAATCGCATATTGGTCATATGCCGTAGTGAAAATCACATAGGGCTCGTGATCGATTTCTTCTAGTACATTAAAGCCATTTATGCCTGGCATTTGAACATCCAAAAAGATAAGATCAGGTTTTAACTTATCAATTTTCTCAACTGCCTCTATTCCATTGGCGCATTCACCAAGTATTTCAATTTCAGAAAAGGGTTCCAGATACTCGGTAAGAAGCTCACGCGCTAATTTTTCATCATCAATAATCAAACAGGTGGTATTCATACTTCTTGGTTTTCTAGTTGTGGTTCTTTAACAAGTTCATTTGGTATTATATCGCGAACATAAAAGCTAACTGCGTAACCTTTTTCACTTGATCGCACTCTCAATCCGGATTGAGGGCCATAATGACTTTTTAAACGAAGATCCGTATTACTCATTCCAACACCACTTGAGCTTCCGTCCATCACTTTTTTGGCATTTGAGCCCAGTCCATCATCCTTTACTTCAAAAAAAATGATGTTGCCAGACCTCCTCACCGTAAGATAAATTGTTCCTCCTTCATCTTTTGGGGCAATGCCGTACTTAACTGAATTCTCTACCAGCGGTTGCAAGATCATTGGTGGAATTAACGTTGCCAAGCAAGTGGGATCAATGTCCTTACTAAATTTAAGCCTCTCTCCAAAACGTACTTGCTGAATGCGCACATAGTTTTCAATGAAATCAATCTCATGAATTAATTTAACCCGTTCCCCACCATGTGAATCCAAGGCATAGCGGAAAATATCAGAGAGCTGCGTAATTACTTTACGTGCCTTGTCTTTACTAGAGTGCATCAACGTACTGATGGAATTAAGTGTATTGAAAAGAAAATGCGGATTGATCTGTGACTTAAGTAAGGATATCTGCATCTCCTTGTTCTTTAGTTCCAACTCATTTTTTTCCTGCTCTTGTCTTTGTAATCCCTGGAAATATCGAATGACATAATATACACCAACGGTAATAATATATTGGTCATAAAACCGAAGTGCGTCCCAACTCATTAGCCCGATCATGTATTCCTTCCAGTGCACGAAATAAACAAAGCCCTCCATGTAGTCAGTAAAATAATATGAGAGAGTGCCGTTTACTACAAAAAAGAGAACTATTCCCAGCACATGACCAGTTATTTGAACTATTGCTTCGAACCTGAAGAGAAAGTGAGACCAGACGAATATGAGGGCTATAAAAAGACAAAGTGCTTCAAAAAGAAAAAATCCATTCCACAACACGTAGGATTGAGGATTCACAAACTTCCATTCAAAGAAGACACTGATTGCAAAATTGATCGCATACCAAAGGCAAATGAGAAGATAAGCTTGCCTCCAAATTTTTGGTATTCTTTCAATAAGTTTCACGCGTGCGGAATTTGTTCCATAAATTTAAGGATTTGAAAACAAAGTGGATTAATAGGCATAATCTACGCTAAACATCCATTAAATCCGTTGTAATAAAATCTGAGGACAAATTTGAAAACCCTATATTTAAATATGTTTGCTTTTCAGCTTTTAACCGTAAGGCCGATAAGTTTGTAATACCATGAACAAGATTCCACTACTTCTTTTATTTTTTATTGGCGCATCGGCCATGGCTCAGAAAATTACTGTTTCCGCAAAAGTGATTGACAAAGAAACAAAGGAGCCTTTGATTTTCGCATCTGTGGGGATTCTCGACAAACCGATCGGCACGATAAGCAACATGCAAGGCGATTTCGATTTCTATTTGCCACTAGAATACCGTAATAATATTCTAATCATTAGCACCTTGGGCTACAATAACTATAAGGCTCCTGTCTGGA
>JAENVX010000367.1 GCA_016650355.1 Bacteroidia bacterium
AAGCCCTGATAGCTGGCATTGGCACGCCAATAACCCGTTCGCTCAGTGGCGTCATAACGATATCCTAAATCTAGTACCGTTGTACCCAGCAAATCCTTTGATGAAATTCCCAAATCCAAATAACTCAAACTCGAATTCGTATAAGGCCCCCAACTATGAACATTGAGCATACCTTCTAACCGATTGTATTTTGAAACTGGATATTTTTTTTGCGGAATACTGTCTAAAAGATTCGGTCTCCCTTCCTGATCAACTAGGTGTTGATAGAGCCCCTCAACTGGTATTTGGGCTTTGTCAATAGATTTCCAATAGAATGGGTCTAATTCAGTTTTCACAACATCCAATCCATTTCTTCCTTGCTCATTGTAGAAAAGTGTTTTGCCATCCGCAGAAATAGCAGGATTGTATGATCCGTATTTACTTGACGTAACTTGAAATTTCTTCCCCGTCTCTAGATGAAGCGCATAAATATTATCAATACCACTGAAAGGTGAATTATAAAAAAGGTACTTGTCACCCAATACCGGGTGACCTATGTTTTCTAGTGTTGAGGGAATTAATGTAACGGATTCTCCCGATAGATAATCGTATTGCACAACAGCTTTGCCCAATGGTGTCAATTGCAAAGCAACAATCGATTTGCCATCAGGGCTCCAACGAGGCATCGTGATGAGTTGATTATTCGGGCTATTAATCGTTTTCAAAATAGTGCCAGTATTGTAATCCAGTATAACCAGCTTTACTTTGTAATCTGTTGAACTTTCTATCGTAGCTACCTTCTTTCCATCAGGAGAAAGTGTGGCAGACGAATAGCGCGTATTCTTTGAAATTATTTTTTTTGTTCCCGATGCAAAATCATATCCAACGATCATTGAATAAGACTTCACCAACCACCTTGGATCGTAGCGATATTCATTCCAAACCACCCTTGTAGTAGCTGTGCTTAAAAAGCCAGCATCGTTTATTGGTCCCTGAACAAAACGAGACTTCTCATGACCATTATCCAAAATAACTAACCGTTCGATATCACCTATGCCCGACTTTATTGCTACGATAGTACCATCCTCGAGGGGCTGTGGGTATTGATAGTCCGTATAAGCTTTTGTCGATCGGGGGTTCACTTTTTCGAAAGGAGTGAATTCAAGACTATCGATTTGTGCAGTCCACTGTTGTTTAAGTTCAGCAGCCATCTCTTTGTAAAGATCCACTACATGCAGTCCAGCTTTTTTTTCAATTGAATGAGAAAATCTGTGTGGCATAAAAGAAAGATTCCATGTTCGTTTTGCAATCTTATTCCATATTTCTGCGTCACCTGTCTTATTTCTTAGATGTGAAACCATCTCATAGCCCAGCACATAATGGTTGGGTATATTATTTTTATACGACCTAAGGTATTGCTTGTCATAATTAAATTTTCTTCCTTCTAAAAGATTCGTACGAAAGACTAAATCAAAATTTGGCATCCGGCCACGCCCACTATGCGTAAAGGCTGTCTCAGTGACAACCGCATCACCTTCCCAAAACCACTGTGGTACTGCTAAAAATGCCCATCCCGCAGTAGACAACTGGCCAAAAATAAAATACCAAACTTTATTAAACCCCGTAATACTTTGTTGAAATTGAACAATATGTCTGTACTCGTGAGAAGCCAACAAATTGAGCCAATCATTGTTTCCCGTAAAATTATAATCCTGCGCAGGCATGGTAAAAAACTCTGAACGCCTTGGAGCCAGCGTTACAAAACCATTTGAGACTGAAGATTGGTTTTGAAGTAGTATAGATATTCTTTTAGGCGCACCACCCATGGTTGTAGCTTCCGGAATACGTATATGCTCAAGGGTATTGGCTACACGTTGCGCTTGCTGATCAAATCCCTTTGGGTAAAGAATATTAAAGTTGCCAGTTTTGATCTCGTACCATTTTACACTAGGTGGATTCGTCTGGTTTGTAGTTGATTCCTGCCCTGAAGCCGAATTAAAAGCAATAGTCAAAATGAATAAATAGACCGATCGTTGCGAAAAAATATTCATATCCCCCTCTAAAAATAAAGCCCTTAAAGTACACTAGCTTTATGATAAATAACAGGATTTTCAATTTTCAATTGGGGTACTACTTTTAGTTTAAAGGAGTATTTTTACAAATTGACTCATTTCTAAGTATGTTCAAAAAGCTCAAAGAACTGTACATTCGGTACAAGGCCTATGTAAGAGTTGACCTGGTGATGTATGCCGTGATGATTGTCCTTATCATTTTTTATTTCATTTATTCTGTAGTTTTTTAGAGCTAAAATATATCTTGAAAAACGTTGCAATCTATATTTTCGATGATGTGGAGGTGCTCGACTTTGCAGGGCCTTTTGAAGTCTTTTCTGTTTGCGGCAGAAGGACGGGCGACAATATTCCCTTCAATGTTTATACTGTTGCAGAAAAGCCGATCGTCTGCGCACGAAATAATTTTATTGTTACGCCTAATTTCCTACTGGCGAACTGCCCGAAACCTGATATATTTTTGATTCCCGGTGGGGGTGGCTATCATGCCGATGGAACTGCTTTTGGCAGCCGAAAGGAAATGAATAATGCTGTTTTATTAGACTGGATCAAGGAGCATAATAAGACTGCAGAATTAGTTTTGTCAGTATGCACCGGTTCATTCATTCTTGCCAAAGCCGGCTTATTGCATGGACTTTCCGCAACTACACATCATGCAGCTATACGGCAGATGCAGGAGATCGCACCTGATACAACTATTTTGCCCTCAGAAAGATGGGTGGACAATGGAAGAATCATTTTATCGGCAGGCGTTTCTGCTGGCATTGACATGTCACTTTATGTGATCAGTAAAATATTAGGAAAAGATGTTGCTGACGAAACTGCTCGTTATATGCAATATGATCACTGGAAATGATCCCCGTTAGCCTAATATTTCACGAACATTATCCTTTATTTTTTCTGACAGCTCATCCGTTGGTAAGTCATTCATGTCCCGGCCAAACGGATCTTCAATTTCTTCAGCAATTAGTTCTACACTCAATAAAACAAATGTGATCAGCAACACAATGGGTACGGTGATGTACCCTGATGTCGTTACAAATCCAAATGGCAAAGTGAACACATAAATAAAAATAAATTGTTTTATATACATAGTGTAGGAGTATGGAATTGGTGTGGACTTGATTCGTTCGCAACCACCCAGGATATCCGAAAACTCTTTTAGCTCCTTGTCCAACAGAAATAGCTGATCGCCTGTAATATCTTTACTTTTGTATAGATGGTTTAGACGCTCATACATCATCAAGGATAGTCGGTTTGGAATATGTTTAACACCTTCTAACCTGGTAATAAATTTTTCATCCACTATATCTAAGTCTCTCACATTGACACCTTTTCTAAGATGTTCTTTAACAGAAATCACATAATTCGGGATCATTTGCATAAACCACTGTCTGGTATCCACGTCCTTTGTATCAAGAAATGAACTAAGCTTCGCTGAAAAATTTCGAGTGTTATTTACAAGAAGTCCCCATAGTTTTCTGCCCTCCCACCATCGGTCATACGCGGAGTTTGTACGAAACACAAGGAATAAACCCAATACTATACCCAACAACGAGTGCATGGAAATGGTAGAATGAAAGTCACTTTCATGAAACCGTAAAATATCAAGTAGAATATAGCAAACCAGGGTGGTATAAACGGCCATAAAAATAAGAACTGGCATAAGCGTTTTCATCACCGCCCTACTATAGGAGTGAAAAATCATCGAAAACCAGACTTTGGGATTGTAGTTAACCATTCGGGAAAAATTAAACTGCAAGTAACAGATTCAAAAAAAATTAAACAACTGTAAACCTTTTTATGGTCGAATCCGTTATATTTATCAAATTAATATCATTTTAATATCACTTCTATGAAAACTGAACAAGACTTTTCCCCAGTATCAGGGTATTTGATATTGGCTATTGTGGCAGTACTATTGCTGATTGGATTTGGAGGATTAATCGCACTTCGAAATCCAATGTTCATTTGGTTGGTCGGATCTTCGGTTGCGCTAATGCCGGGTTTTTTCTTTATTAATCCTAATAGTTCTGTGATCCTTGTGCTTTTTGGAGACTACAAAGGCACAGTAAAACTAAATGGGTTTCAT
>JAENVX010000368.1 GCA_016650355.1 Bacteroidia bacterium
CCTGAAGCAATAGAAACCATTAGCGAGATCGTTGACAAAGTAGAAAAATTTGAGCTTAAGCGAGATGTCTTACTACCTAAGTTTATCATCCCTCAAGAATTTAATACAGAAGATGATTATCTAAAATATCTCACCTACGAAGGAGCCAAACGAAGATATCCGGAACTCACGTCCGAAATTAAAGAGCGCATTGATTTTGAATTAGAAACAATAAAAAAAACTGGCTATCCTGGATATTTCCTTATCGTGCAGGATTTCACCTCGAAGGCTAGAGAGATGGGTGTATCAGTTGGGCCAGGCAGAGGGTCAGCCGCTGGATCCGCAGTTGCCTTTTGTGTGGGCATCACCAATGTTGATCCTATCGCCTACGATTTACTTTTCGAACGTTTCTTAAATCCCGATCGCGTTTCGCTTCCAGATATTGATATTGACTTTGATGACGAAGGCCGCGATAAGGTATTGAAGTATGTAATTGAGAAGTACGGTCACAATCAGGTGGCACAGATTATCACGTATGGAACTATGGCCGCCAAATCTTCCATTCGCGACTGTGCCCGTGTGATGGAACTTCCGCTTAGTGAATCGAATCTGTTAGCCAAAATGATTCCGGAGCGACCGGGCACCACCCTTGAAAAAGCTTTTGAGGAAAACAAAGAACTGAGCGACATCCGTAAAGGAACTGATAAAAGAGCTGATGTCTTACGTCAAGCTGTTGTGTTGGAGGGTTCCTTGCGAAATACGGGTACCCACGCTTGTGGGGTGATCATTACTCCAGACGATTTGACCAAGTTCGTTCCCGTCTCTACTGCAAAAGATTCGGATATGCTTGTTACCCAATTCGACAACAGCGTTGTTGAAAGTGCTGGCATGCTAAAGATGGACTTTCTGGGGCTTACAACCCTTACCATTATTAAAACAGCTTTGAAAAATATTAAGAAGCGAAAAGGAATCGAAATAGACATTGACAAAATTCCTCTTGATGATCTGAAGACGTATCAACTTTATCAGCACGGAGATACTTCGGGAACATTCCAGTTTGAATCGGACGGCATGCAGAATTATCTGCGCGGATTAAAGCCGGATAAATTTGAAGACCTTATCGCCATGAACGCTTTGTATCGACCAGGCCCAATGGAGTACATCCCTAACTTCATCGCGAGGAAGAATGGAAAGGAGCAAATCAAATACGACTTGCCTGAAATGGAAGAGTATTTGAAAGACACGTATGGCATTACCGTATACCAGGAGCAGGTGATGTTGCTTTCACAAAAGCTTGCCAACTTTTCCAAAGGTGATGCCGATGTGTTACGTAAGGCAATGGGAAAAAAGCAGAAGGATGTTTTGGATAAAATGAAAGACAGGTTCATTGACGGTTGCAAAAAGAATAACCATGATGAACGTGTGGCCGAAAAAATCTGGAAGGATTGGGAAGCATTCGCCCAGTATGCCTTTAACAAATCGCACTCAACATGTTACTCTCTGGTTGCCTATCATACGGCCTACCTAAAAGCCAACTATCCGGCAGATTACATGGCAGCCGTATTGACTCATTCGCAAAATAATTTAGATAACATTACATATTTTATCGAGGACTGTCGCAAACAAGGCATTGAAGTACTTGGACCGCATGTGAATGAGTCTGGTGTGTACTTTGAAGTAAATAAAGAAGGTCAAATCAGATTTGGACTTGGAGCCATCAAAGGAGCGGGTGACGCTGCAGTGGAAACCTTAATAAATGAACGCGATGCGCACGGACCATTCAAAGATATATTTGATTTCGCCTTAAGATTAAGCCAGCGATCTGTCAACAAAAAAACATTTGAATGCCTTGCTCTTTCAGGAGCGTTTGATTGTTTCCACGAATATCACCGCAGGCAATACATAGCTTCTAAAGAAGGCGATATTTCGCTCACAGAAAAAGTGATCAGATATTCAAGCAAAATGCAGCAAGATTCTTTAAGTGCGCAGGCAAGCTTATTTGGAGAGGCTACAGGCACTGCCATGCCACAGCCAAAGATTGATCCTATCGAACCCTTTAGCGAAATTGATAAACTACATTTTGAAAAAGAAGTGGTTGGTGTTTACATATCGGGTCATCCACTTGATAATTTTAAATTTGAAATTGACACCTTCTGCAATACTGCAGTAAATTCGTTAGTTGACTTGGATGGAAAGGAAGGCAAGGAGTGCAAAGTAGGTGGAATTGTCGCCTCTGTAGAACACCGTATGACGAAGACGGGAAGACCATTCGGCAAACTCATTATCGAAGATTATAATGGCAAAGGCGAATTCATGCTGTGGAGCGATGATTATTTAAAGTACAAATCCTTCTTAATGCCAGGGTTATTCCTGTTTATCGAAGGCATGATCTCCAGAAAAAGCTGGGGCGAGCAAAATCTGGAATTTAAAATCCGAAATATTGATCTATTAAATGAGCTTGCCACGAAACGTGTGCAGGGTTTAGCCCTGCGCATCCCCGTGCAATCGGTAACGGAAGATTTTATCAATACACTTGAAAAAATCTGTAAAAAGAATTCTGGGAATGCCGCCTTGAGAATGTATCTGAAAGACGACTATGAATCCATTCAAACTGAGCTTCTTGCGCGGTCAAGCCGGATAAAACCAAGCAACGCCTTCATCAAGGAACTCAAAAAGCTAGCTGAGGTGGGAGTGGTTACAGACAAATTAGAAGTCAGGTGGCTGATAGAACAGTCTGTTATTTATCCCTCACTCTTAAATTCCGATGTTGGAACAATTTCCTCTACCTTTGTGTTGGACACAATAGAATCTTAAAACGAAATATAATAACATGGGAAAAACCTTAGAACTTAGCGATGCGACTTTTGACGAAACACTTAAAAGTGATAAACCAGTTTTAGTTGACTTTTGGGCAGAATGGTGTGGACCTTGCAAAATGATTGGGCCTCTTGTTGAGGAATTGGCCGCTGATTATGATGGCAAGGCTGTAATTGCAAAATTAAATGTGGATGAAAATCCTCTCGTGACAGCGCGTTTTGGTGTACGTTCTATCCCCACCCTCCTAGTATTTAAGAATGGTCAGGTAGTTGACAAACAGATCGGTGCTGTGCCAAAGTCTGTGCTTGCGCAAAAGATTGAAGCACAAGTCGCATAACCAATAGTAATATGCGTAGAAGGACCATTGAGCAAATTCAATGGTCTTTTTTATTTCCCAGTCGGCCATTCGTCAGTTCGAAAGCATGATACAGGCAATCCTTCTTTACTAAACAAATTAGGGATCGAACCATTTTTCCAGCCAAACCGTACAGCAATAGGATGCTTTACTTCCTTTGCCCACACAGTCACTGTATTTTTTTCAATTCTTGCTTTCGCTGAATAAAACTTCTGATCCTCCCCGGCAATGAGGAATTCATTGGGCTCAACACCTTTTGCAATTAATTCTGAAGGAACATGATCGAATGAAATCCGAATCTTGCCTTTTTTCTCAACACGCATTGACCTATAGATGGGACTCTCAGATACTATCTCATTTTTTCCGTAAGTCTTTGCAAGAGCCAGATTAGCCAATCTTTCACCAACAGGCTTCTTATACTTTGGATGAATATCTTTTACATCCTCGACAAGATCAGAGATAACCACCATTCCTGTCTTGGGTATCTCCAACATCTTTACTTGCTGCTCACGAATAAGAGTTCCAATCTCAATTTCTCCATAGCCACTAAATGGTGCTATCTGAACATAATAGAATGGAAATTCTACAAGGAACTGCTTGCGCCACTCCAGTATGAGGTTTTCCATGAGTAATTTATAGGTAGATGGTGCAGCTGTATTGCTTTCGCCTTGATACCACAGTGCGCCTGCTATCCGAAAAGGAATAAGCGGATTAATCATTGCATTGAAAACAACTCCAGGTTTAGATGGGCACCATGGCTTGTTATCAATTTGCTTTTCAGATGATTTTGCTAAATCACTATTCGCTTTGATGCGTTCTTCCGGCAGCCAAACTTCAGCTGGTGTTCCGCCCCAACTTACGTTGATCAATCCTATTGGAACATTCAAATCCTGAAGCAATTTTTTTCCAAAGAAATAACCCACTGCACTAAAGTCGCGAACACTTTCTTTGTCACAAATTTGCCAGTCGCCCTCACCTCGCACTTGTAAGGAAGGTGCAGCGGACTTTCCAACATTGAACAAGCGGATGTTCCGATCATCAATCTGGGTAAGCAATTCTCGTCCATCTGCTGAAGCAGCCATGCTCCATTCCATATTAGACTGACCTGAACAAATCCAGACTTCACCGCTCATGACGTCTTGCAATATTCTCTCCTCTTCACCCGCCTTTATGGTGATTGTATGAGGGCCACCCGCAATAGGTGTCTGCAAACTAGATGACCAGAAGGCAGTATTGTCGGTTTTGGCTTTAATAGTAGTTGTATCCCAACTTACCTTGATGGTAATTTCCTGAGTAGAGCGAGCCCATCCCCATATAGGTGCACTTGACTGCTGCTGAATTACCATATGGTCGTCATAAATTGCTGGCAATCGCAGTTGAGCTTTTAAGCTGGTGACAGCTAAAATCAGGTAAACTATTAGAGTTAAATTTTTCATAGGTTTCATATAATTAAAGTACTGCAACTTTCAAACGTTCGACAATTTCCAATACTGCCGGACACACCATCGTATTCTTATGAGTAAGTTCCATAATCTGAATCATCTTCTTTCTGTTGGTGTGTGGATATTCGCGACAAGCTTTTGGACGATCGTCATAGACGGAACAATAATTCTCGTTATCAAGAAATGGGCATGGCGAAGACTTCAAAACATAATCCTTGTCCTCATCTATCTTCAAATACTTTTCAATAAAATCGCCCGGCTTCACCTTCAACGATTTAGCCACCCGCTCAATATCTGTTTGATAAAAAATCGGACTTGTGGTCTTACAGCAATTGGCACACTCCAAACACGTGATCTCTTCAAAGACTTCTTCATGCAACCTATGAAATGAATTATCCACCTTGCGAGGATCTTTCCGCTTCAGGCCAATGAGGAATTTTTTATTCTCAAGTGACTTATTTTTCGATACATCTTTGAAGCGGTCTAAATCCATGCTAGTCTTTCGCTTGATCGTACTCAGTGGTTAGTGTTTTAACAATGTCACCCATCGGTCGAATACTTTTCACATGTTCAATGGCAGGACCCGCACACCAAATAGTTTTATAGGTAGCACTAAACGCAGCTTTCTCTACGGCCTTCATTCCACGAAATGCAATCAACATCTTAGCATACTTTTTTAGCGTCTTATTATTATTTAAAATCCATTCTAGCAGATTGGCGCTGGTACCCAATTGCTGGACATAAGGCGTATTGATAACAGTAAGAGGAGAACCCGAAAGTTTATTCGTACGCACAATATCCTTTTCCCCGTAATCCACCATGGCTTGTTTATACTCCTGAGAAATCTCAGACTCCTCACAAGCAATAAAGATTGTACCTATGGAAGCACCTGCAGCTCCGCTGTTCATGATGTCTTTCAAATCCTTTCCTTTAGCAATCCCTCCGGCAGAAATAACAGGAATGTTGCAGTTTTCGGTCAGCAACTTAACCAGAGTTTTCGGGTCAATATTCCCTGCATGACCACCCGCCCTCGAGTTAACGGCAATAATTCCATCAGCCCCAAGTTCCTCTACTTTCTTAGCATAGGCCAAATCAACGACATCGCAGAAAACTTTTATCCCCAACGGCCGGCACTTTTCAATCACTTCGCGTGGGCTGCCTAATGAAGTGATGATATAGTCCACTTTAAGTTCCAGCAGTGTTTCAAGTTGACCTTTATACTTTGGGTTTGACTTATTTACGATCAAATTAACCCCAAATGGTTTTGAAGAAAATGATTTAATATCCTTGATGGCGGCACGCAATTCCTGATCTGTCCTGTAATTGAGTGCCGGAAAAGCAGCAGATACTCCATTTTGAAGGGCTGCTTTGATCATCTTCGTATTAGAGATCAGAAACATAGGGGCCACAATTACCGGATAATCGATACCCAGTAGTTTATCTAAAGTAACTTTTGTCATCAATCAAAATTAACTTTTATCTTCATATAGTACGCGAAAGGTGGTCAGTGATTATTATCACTTAGTTTTGCAGCTAGCACTTACATATGAAAGATTTCAAAAAGTATTTTATTATCCCGGCCCCTCCAGAGGACGTGTACCTGGCTTTGACCAATCCTATCACCATCCATCTGTGGTCTGGTGAGGAAGCAGTAATGTCTATCGAACCAGGAAGTGAGTTTTCACTATGGGATGGTAGCATTGTTGGAAAGAACCTGGAGTTTGTAGATGGAAAAAAAATCGTACAACAATGGTATTTTGGTGATCAATCAGCAGAATCGATTGTCACCATTATTCTTCACCGCCATCAGGATGGTACTTCAGTGGAACTCAAACACACCAACATTCCGGACGAGGATTTTAATGAAATCGTGGAGGGGTGGAAGGAAAATTACTTTGGGTCGATCAGAGAGTTTTATGAGGAGTGATAAATAGAAGTTACCTATAACAAATATTTTTATATGGGCAGAATTTACAGGTTTCAACCAGTGTAGTTTGGTCAAATACCTCTTCTGGATTATAAATGTCTTCCAACAACGTTTTAAGATAACTCTCAAATTCAGGCAATATCTTGTCGACATCGGCAATCGACTCCTTGCCCATAGTCAGCCCAAAAATTGACGTATCATCAAACAGTGTTGCCCTGCTTATCAAACCTGGAATCAGTTTAGTATCGGCACTGATCGCCCGTGTAGTTTTATACAGTAAGGCATACACCAGAGTTTGGAATACCGCCTTGTTTCGTTTTTCATCTCGTGCAAAGAGTGATGCCACACTTTTAAATTCCAATTCATCCTTTCCGGTTTTATAATCGATGATGCGCACGTTATTACCTTTTCGATCAACGCGATCAATTTTTCCACCCACTACAGCATAACCGGGGGCATGGCTAATTTTCACATTATATAATAATCCCTCTAATTCTACGGCTTCCATTACAAAGGGTGCATGATTCTTGTCTGCCAACAGTATCTTAAGGGCAAAATTTTTCACAACCTCTTTCACAATGAGTTGTTGCCCCTCGTACACAATTTTCTTTCCAGCTTCAAGCTTGTATGTATCGCGGAAGGTGTTATCAATCAATTGATCCAGAATAATTTCCGCTCCAACAAAATCGCCAGCTTCAACTTCTTTGTTTTTTTTTCGCTCGTTAAGTCTTTTATAATAAGACTCCATCACCTTGTGCAAAATATTTCCCAGCATGCGGGCGTCAAGCCCCTCTACTTCTTTGGGTTCTTTTATTCGGGCCACATATCTAAAATAAAATTTAAGCTTACATTCTATATAAGTATTTAGTCCAGAAGGCGAAATTCCACGGAAGCGTGCCGTATCAGAATTTAACTTAGTCAGTGCCTCCAGTACTTGTGCGTCCTTGCGAATGGTAATTGGTTTTACTGGCACAGGTTGGATTGGATCGTGCAAGATCTCCCTTTCAATTTTCAAACCACTCTCATAAATAAGTTGTTGCAAGTAGCGGCTCATTTCACCCTGACCCAATACATCTGTTTCAGAGTTATGAAACAAAAATATGTTTTCAGCGCGCTGCAACACCCTATAAAATAAATAAGCATACATCGCATCCTGGTGTTCAACGGTAGGCAGGTTGTACGCTTTGCGGATATTAAAAGGGATGTATGACCCCTTGCCACCAAAAGAAGGAAAAGCTCCTTCATTCATGGAGAGGATAAATACATTTTTAAAATCAAGGTTTCGGGTTTCAAGAACACCCATCACCTGCAAGCCGCTGAGAGGCTCACCCGTAAATGGAATTTTTTGGGAACGCACCAGCTGACGTAATAGGCGCAAGAATGATTTCAGAGCTCTATTTCTTTCTTTCAAATCCTTATGCAAGGTGGATGAATTTTCGGATGTAAGAACCTCGCTAATCCTATTGAGTAGCTTTAAGAATTGAAATGCATATTCTTTATCAAGTGTAGAAATTGTTTCAAGCTTCCCAATCTCAAGAACAATGGAGGTTAGGTATTGCAGTGCACCATTTTCTATGTTACTGAATATCAGGCGGTGTAACTCAGCCGAGGTGCAAAGAAAGTCTTGCGGGATATTAACCCAGTTGTGAAAGAGAATTTCCTTGCGTTTGGTGTTGGCCGCTATCGTATCAGCGGCAACGACATAGGGATGACCAAGTATTGCCAGAACCTGTCGGTGACTGAACTGTTCTTTTTTATATCCAATCTGTAGTTCCATTAACAACTCGATCAGATTAAACAGAGGTGTGCTACTCAAAGCAAAGCCCATGGTGACATTGAGTTTTTCTACACTACCTGAAATTCCATGCAATACAGGCATTAACAGTTTTTCGTCTGGCAGTACAATGAGTGTATCCTCCGGCACAATCCCCTTTTGCAATTCCTCCCGAAGGACTTGCGACATCAACTTAGCCTGACCTATAGGCTGCGCAGAACCAAGCACTCGAAGTGATTTGGCCTGCCTAAAGTTTGACGGAAAAACTGAAGGCAGTGTTTCCTTTAGTGTGGAATGCATTTGATATTCTCTAAAAAACTTTCCAGCTTCCTGGCGAACATCGTTCACATAATATTCGTCACCGTCCCAATACATTTGGCTGCCCTGTTTTACAAAATGAGCGATTATCATTTCCTCCGCTTTTGTAAGTGCGTTAAAGCC
Organism: Bacteroidia bacterium; assembly: GCA_016650355.1. Classification (GTDB taxonomy): domain Bacteria; phylum Bacteroidota; class Bacteroidia; order Cytophagales; family Cyclobacteriaceae; genus ELB16-189. The sequence continues at coordinate 8,736 of JAENVX010000368.1, forward strand.
AACAAATTTTAATTCCTTCGGTGATCGACCATTTTGTTTCTTTCCCAATAAGTTTTCGGCCACTTCGCGATGCAGCATGCCTTCGAAAGCAAGTCCTTCTGATATTAATTCATCTTTAAAAGTTCTATAGAGCGAAAACAGTTTATTCCAAACATCCAAAAATTCCTTTTTGCTTTCGGAAAGGGTTTCTTCAAAACTTTTCCAGAAGCTTTTTAAAAATTCTCGCTGCTCTTCTGTCAGGTAGTCAAAGCTGGCATCAAGTTCTTTTTGATTTCGTAAATCTCTGAAAAGCTGCTCCGCATTGACCATGTATTTATCCACTTCATCAAAATCACTCAAGAGCATATCACCCCAAAAGTAAAATTGATCAAAAGGCTCTGGGGCGCGCTCGCTTTTACCTGAAAGCATAATCACCTGATAGGTTTTGTGAAGCCGATGAATTAACTCCAACTTATCAGGAACTTTTAATTCAGAAAAGTCTGAAATAAAATCTTCAATGGTAAGCAGTTTTGGCGCGAATGCGGGTTTTGTGAGAATGGAACTTAGGTGTTTTTGAAAATACAATGCTGCCCTGCGATTTGGAAAGACAAGCGTGAGACCATCCAATTGAGAATGGTCCTTGTAAACCTGTTCTGCTAGTTCTTTCAAAAACGAAATCATACTATTCTTTTCACATTAGATATCAAAGTTCCAAGCCTAATTGACTTTCATCCTTCATCTTGCCTTTACTTATTTTTCCGGGTGGCACCGAAACCACATCACCAGTTTTAATGTAAAGTAAATATCCCTCTGCATGCCTAAAATCCATCTTGTGTAAGACTTCTAGATAACCAATCACCTGTTTTTGATCTTCCCTTTTTGGTTCTCCCGTTTTGAAGTCTACCACTACTGCTTTTCTCTGCTTTAACATAAGCCTATCCATACGGCTATCACCACCTCCTGGTATTAGTATAGGCACTTCTGTTCGCACATCCCATTCCCGCTCGAACCAGGAAGCAATCATTTTGTTATCAAACAGCCCCGCAATCAAATTTTCTATGATAGCCTTTTCCTCGCCTGTGATTAATCCATCAAAAACCATTTGCCGAATAATCCCCTCAAGCTCATCGGCATATTTAATGCGTGAAAGAACAGTGTGAAGGTGAATACCATACCTCATCTTTTCTACCACGGTGTTATCGTGTGGTTCAAAATAACCTCTTGCAGTTTGCCGAATCACCAACTTATCCCTCCATTGTGATGAAGAATAAAATTTTAGTTTGAGCGAAGGCTTGCTGTTATTCTCATCTAAAGATGGATTCTTTGACCAATCACCAGAACGCCATTCCTTTGTCTCCTCATTCCACTTGAGTTTTAGTACGTCAGAAGTTGCAATACTTTCGAAAAGAAGTTTAGCAACCGTTTTTCCGTACTTAGCTGGAGCCATTACAATCATGCTATGCTCAGCTCGGGTAAGGGCAACATATAACAGGTTAAGGTTATCTAAATAACAACGTGAACGTTCTTCTTCATAATATTCTGCAAATGCGGTCTCTTTAAGCGCAGAAGAATATTTTATCGGAAGATAACCTGCTTTGCTAAGTGGTGATTCGGATGACTTAACCCACATTCTTGGGCTTTTCATTCCATCATGATCGAGGCTCCATGAGCAAAATGGAATAATGACGAATTTGAATTGAAGCCCTTTCGACTTGTGAAGGGTCATTAATTGCACAGCATCAACTTCGCCAGAAACCTGAATGGATTTCTTAGCTTTATTTTCTTCCCACCATTCTAGAAAAGCTCCCAGGTCGTTGCGTTCGCGACTTGTAAAATCTAGCACAAGGTTTTGAAAAGTTTGCAGATAGGTCAATTCACCTTGGCAATTCCCCAGGCCGAAGATTTCAATAAGCGTCTCCGTTAATTCAAACAATGGCAATTTTTTAAGAGAAATCTTTTGTCGCGTAAATAATGACGGCAACGTATTTTCAAACAAAGCCTGATTTGCACCAATAAAAACTTCGTTAAGATCTTTGCCCTCCTCTTTTAGTCTTGAAAACTCATAACCTAAATGTGCCCTTGCAATTCCGTCTTCAGGATTTAACAAATATTGCAAGGAACTGATTAATAGATTAACAGTACAAGCACCATCCAAACGCAGCGACTCATTGGAGACCACATCGTACTTGCAATCAGGTTTACTTTGTCCCGAATTTTGGTACCTCAACAAATGGGCAATTATATCCTGTCCTTCCGCATTGGTACGAACAAGGATGGCAATGTCTTTTAAGGACGCGCCTATA
>JAENVX010000369.1 GCA_016650355.1 Bacteroidia bacterium
ACCCTGATCTTACGGGCAGGATCCACTAAGACATCCCAAAGGTGCATTTCGGCATTCAATTCACGAAGCAGAAAAACTTCGATCTTGGCTCCGGTTTTCTCCTTGCGTCCATACAATCGCGCCGGGAAAACCATGGTATCATTGCCCACCAGCACATCCCCTTCATTAAAATATCCGACAATATCCTTGAAGATTTTATGTTCAATTTTACCCGTATCCTTATGAAGGACCATCAGCCGGGATTCATCGCGATTTTCAGCAGGGCGATTGGCGATTAAATTTTGGGGGAGCTCAAATTTGAATTCGGATAGCTTCATATTTTAAATGCAGAGTATGCCCAATGAAGGGTATTTTTAAATAAGGTTGCAAAAATAAGGCAATATTTAAGATTTACGAATATTGGTCACCTATTTTCATATGGGGAGCATCAAGGGCCGATTTTTAGTCTTATTTCGGTAATTCAAGCTTCCGGAAGACGACTAACCAAATTTATAGAACTGCGTAAATACCCTTAATGAAGACCTTGATTCAGATTTTTGAAAGTTTCCGCTTTGCCTGGCGCGCGCTGAAATCAAATATTTTGCGTACCATTCTTTCTTTGCTAGGTGTGACCATAGGAATATTTGCCATTATCGCAGTCCTCACACTTGTTGATTCGCTTGAGAAAAATATCAAAGACAGTCTAAATTTTTTGGGTACGGGAGTCATCTATGTGAATAAGTGGCCATTTATTCCTGAAGGGAGCGGCCCCTATAAATGGTGGGATTATTGGAGAAGACCAAATGCATCTGTGAATGAATACAAATTTTTACAAGCCAATTTGCGCAACCAAAGTGCAATTTCCATTTATGCCGCCAAGGGGAATGTTGTTATAAAAAAAGACAATAACAGCATTGGTCAAATAGGGCTTCGTGGTGGTGGGGCAGGCTACAATGATATTTTTGAAATCAACCTGGATAAGGGACGTTACTTTTCTGCAGAGGAAGTGGAGGCTGGCAGGAGCATAGCACTCATTGGTCATGAGGTAAGGAACGCACTATTTCCAAATATTGAGGATCCTACCGGTCAAGTGGTGCGCATTAAAAACCTCAAATACAAAGTAGTGGGCGTCATTAAAAAAGAAGGACAGAGTTTTCTGGGGACACCCAGCAATGATTACACGGTGATTATTCCTTACAATGCTTTTCGTAAATTATATCAAACAGGTACTGGCGCCTGGAACGAATTGCAATCAAGTATTGGAGTTAAAGGAAAAGATGCTGATATCGGTTTGGTTGAACTTGAAAATGAGATCACGGGTATCATGCGTGTGAGGCGCGGACTAAAACCAACCGAGACAAATAATTTTGCCCTGAACAGGCCGGAAGCCATTGCCAATATGGTCAGTGGATTATTTGATGTGGTGGGGATTGCCGGTTGGATCATTGGCGGCTTTTCAATTTTGGTAGGAGGTTTTGGTATTGCCAACATTATGTTTGTTTCCGTGAAAGAGAGAACAAGTGTAATAGGCCTACAAAAATCTTTGGGAGCAAAGAATTATTTTATTCTATTTCAATTTTTATTCGAAGCTATTTTTCTGAGTTTAATAGGTGGTCTTGCCGGGCTAATACTGGTTTGGTTACTTACACTGGTTCCATTTGGAAGCCTTGTGGTAATACTGACGGTTAAGAATATTGTCCTTGGTCTGGGGGTATCTTCAATTATTGGCTTGGTGTCGGGTATTATTCCTGCTGCAATGGCTGCCCGTCTTGATCCCGTGGCGGCAATCAGGGCTAACTAGCATCTGTGCTGGATTTTATCTGAGTGTATCTTTATCTTAAAACGGCCGTTAAATAACCGATGCTTACACTTCGACTTATTTTCGAAAGCTTTGGTTTTGCTTGGCGTGCCCTAAAGTCAAACATCCTTCGCACCATACTTTCTTTGCTTGGTGTTACAATCGGAATCTTTGCAATCATCGCTGTGCTCACGCTGGTGGATTCACTTGAGAAAAACATAAAAGATAGTTTTGATTTTTTAGGCACCGGAGTTATTTACACTGAGAAGTGGCCATTCATTGGTGGGCCAGATTTTCCATGGTGGGAATATTGGCGAAGACCCAATGCATCCTACAATGAATATAAATTTTTAGAAGAGAATCTTAAGACGCAGGCGGCAATTGCCATTTTTGCGATTAAAGGAAATTCAACTGTCAAGCGAGGTTCCAGCAGCATTAGTCAAATTTCTTTGAGAGGAGGCAGCTTGGGCTACGATAAAATCATGACTGTCAATATTGATGATGGACGATATTTTACAGTGGATGAAGTTGAAGCCGGTAGAAATGTGGCTGTATTAGGTTACGAGGTGATGCAAGCTCTTTTTCCGAATGGAGAAAACCCAATCGGGCAGGATATCAAGATCAAAAACCTGAAGTTCAAAGTGATGGGTGTGATTAAGAAAGAGGGCCAAAGTTTTTTGGGTACACCAAGCAACGATTATGGATGCATAATTCCCTATCACTCGTATCGCAGACTTTATCAAACTGGTTCTGGGCTTTGGAATGAAAACACCTCACGTATTGGCGTGAAGGGATTTGACTCTGATATTGGCTTGGTGGAATTGGAAAATGAAATACGGGGATTGATGCGTGGTAAAAGAGGTTTGAAGCCGAATGACAAAGATAATTTTGCTTTGAATCGCCCTGAGGCCATTGCGAACGTGGTTAGTGGTTTGTTTGATGTTGTAGGTATAGCAGGTTGGATAATTGGTGGATTCTCAATCTTGGTTGGTGGGTTTGGTATAGCCAACATTATGTTTGTTTCTGTAAAAGAAAGAACCAGCGTGATTGGACTCCAAAAATCACTTGGGGCAAAAAATTATTTTATTCTTTTTCAATTTTTATTCGAAGCAGTCTTCCTCAGTTTAATTGGTGGGCTGGCCGGACTGATTCTGGTTTGGTTTCTCACGATGGCCCCGTTCGGAGATCTGCAAGTAATACTGACACTAAAAAATATTGTACTGGGTCTTGGTGTATCTTCAATTATTGGATTGGTATCAGGGATTATTCCTGCAGCGATGGCAGCACGACTCGATCCGGTTGCTGCTATCCGCGCCTAAAAAAATAGGGACGCAATTAGCGTCCCTATTTTTTTTTAGTAATGACGCAAAGACTTTGCGCCATTTATCATGCTATACCTCTTTCTCTTCCAAAACTTTGGCACCGTCTGGTGTTGCTAGTTTTTCTTTAATTTTTGCTTCTAATTCGGCCATTAACTCTGGATTGTCCTCAATCAATTGCTTCACTGAATCGCGGCCCTGGCCAAGTTTGTTACCACTGTAAGAAAACCAGGAACCTGATTTTTGAATCACGTTAAGTTCAACACCAATATCAACGATTTCACCTGATTTTGAAATACCCCTTCCGTACATGATGTCGAACTCTACAACTTTGAAGGGAGGCGCAACTTTGTTTTTCACCACTTTAACTTTTACACGGTTTCCGGTAATGTCATCTGGCGATTCTTTGATCTGACCAATTCTGCGAATATCTAATCTGACAGAGGCATAAAATTTAAGCGCATTGCCGCCTGTTGTGGTTTCTGGGTTTCCAAAGACGATTCCGATTTTCTCGCGCAATTGGTTGATGAAGATACAAGCGCATCCCGTTTTGCTAATAGTGCCAGTCAACTTTCTAAGAGCTTGTGACATCAATCTTGCTTGCAAGCCCATTTTACTTTCACCCATTTCACCTTCCAATTCAGCTTTGGGAACCAGTGCCGCCACTGAATCGATTACAATAATATCTATAGCTCCAGAGCGGATTAGATGCTCCGCAATTTCCAATGCCTGTTCACCATTGTCAGGCTGAGAGATCAATAGGTTTTCAGTGTCGATTCCAAGCTTTTCAGCATACGCTTTATCAAAAGCATGCTCTGCATCAATAAATGCTGCTAGTCCTCCTGCTTTTTGAGCTTCGGCAATTGCATGCAAGGTTAAGGTTGTCTTACCAGAAGATTCCGGACCATAAATTTCAGTTACCCTCCCGCGAGGCAGACCTCCAATACCTAAGGCGATGTCCAATCCTAACGAACCAGTTGAAATGGCAGGAATGTCTGATACTTTTTGATCATTTAATCTCATGACAGAACCTTTTCCGTAGGTCTTGTCCAACTTATCGATAGTAAGTTGTAATGCTTTTAATTTTTCTTGTTTTTCTTTGTTTTCTGCTTTATTGTCCGCCATATATCTAGTTTATTTTTTCTTTCTGAATGCGGGTTCAAATTACAAGTTCAGTTACCAAAATCAAATTTTCATCTTTGTGTCGAGAGTTAACAATTTGCCTCTGTGCCATGTTAATAATTGAAATAGACTCGAAATTTGCGTCCTTGCTTGATCTATGATCCGTAAAATTATTTTTGCTTTTATTTTTCTATTGGCCGTTCTGATCATTTGGAATTGGTCACTCTTGCTGTATGGCATAAATCAGGGAATCGGTCAATTGAATATTGTTTGGAATGCCAGACCCGTAAACGAGTATTTATTAGATTCACAGTTTCCTGATTCCCTCAAGTCCAAGCTTCTGCTAATTGATGAGGTGAGAAAATTTGCCATAGATTCACTTGGACTGAAAGACACAGATAATTACAAAACATTGTATGATCAAAAAGGTGAAGAACTAATGTGGGTGGTGACGGCATGCGCACCTTTTGAACTGAAGCCTAAGCTGTGGACGTTTCCAGTAATTGGGGATGTTCCTTACAAAGGATATTTTGATAAGGAAAAGGCAAGAAAGGAAAGAGATCAATTAGAAATAGAAGGTTGGGATGTAAGTGTTATGAACCCTGGGGGCTGGTCTACACTTGGCTGGTTTACCGATCCTATTCTTAGCGGGATGCTTACACGTAGTGAAGGAGATTTAGCAAGTCTGATCATTCATGAAATGGTGCACGCTACTTTTTTTGTGAAGGATAGTGTGGAGCTCAATGAAAATCTTGCTTCCTTCATTGGAGACACAACCGCATACGATTTCTTACGGTGGAAATTTGGCGCAGATTCAAAAGAATATGTGACCTACCTGCACGAAGATCAGGACTACAGAAAATACTATCCTCATGTCCTTAGAGGTACAAATACGCTAGACAGTTTGTACGAGGTGATAAGGGATGAACCTATCAATATAAAAAAAGAAAAGAAGGAGGAGGCTATTCGCAAAATTGTGGAGAGCATGGATACCCTAACGTTGCACACCACACGCAAACCCTCAACACGTTATCAGAAAAGGCTGCCAAACAATACGTACTTTATGTCTTACAGACGGTATCAATCCAAGCAACTTCTCTTTAAGGATGAGCTGGAAAAAAATTACAAGGGTGACATTAAAAATCTTATAAGAGGCTACCAATCCATGTACCCTTTTCTCTAGAAATTTTCTAAATGTTATGTTTGATAGACACTTAGATTACCGAATTGTTAAGACCGATGCCTTGGCTTTTAATTAGGTTATTTTCTCTCTACTTTTATTCGTGAAAAGAAATAGACTTATGGGTAAAAAGGCATCGCAGAAGATACTAGTCGTAGACGATGAAGAGCCCATACTGGAATTATTAAAATATAACCTCGAGAAGGAGGGCTATGAGGTCCGTGTTGCGGCTGATGGACAAGCGGGTGTGGAGATTGCAAAGAAGTTTCACCCTGATCTTGTGCTGCTGGATATCATGATGCCTAAAATGGACGGGGTGGAGACGTGTCGCCTGCTTCGCGACAATCCTGATCTTGAAAATACTTTTATTGTTTTCTTAACCGCCCGGGCCGAAGAGTATTCAGAAATTGCAGCCTTTGATGTAGGTGCTGATGACTACATCTTAAAACCTATTAAGCCGCGAGCCCTTATGAGTCGCATAAGTGCGCTATTCAGAAGGGAGTCTAAGAAAAAATCAGCTGCTGAACAGATTACAGTTGGGGATTTGATAATTGACAGGACAAGTTATACCATCAAAATTAAAGGAATGGAAATCAGCCTGCCCAAAAAAGAATTTGAATTACTGTATTTTCTCGCCAACAACCCAAATCAAGTATTCAGCCGAGACGATTTGTTGCTAAACATTTGGGGCTCGGATGTCTATGTGCTGGCACGCACTGTTGATGTGCACGTGCGTAAAGTGCGCGAAAAAATTGGTGAAGACTACATTACCACTGTCAAGGGTGTGGGCTACAAGTTTAATGTGAGCTAACTAGCTTAATCGCTAAAGTTGGCTATCGTGGGGCAGTGTCGATCATCCAAATTGAGAATTACAAATTTCCGCGCCAACCACTACCTTCGCGCAATGATTTCAATTTTTAATAAACCTACAGCGAATGGTTTATAGCGCCAGAGCGTTGGCTTTTTTGTTGAGCTCATCCATCGCCATAATTGCAGTGTCTTGTCTGTTATTAATTGACCGGGCAGGTATTCAGGCCATTATTTTATTGGGAATAATCAGTTTCGTTGGTTCATTTTTGCTTATTTATTATGTTCTGGAGTTTCTCATCTTCAGGGAAATCAATGCGATTAACAAAATGATGGAGAAGCTTAATAAAAAGGAGAAACTCGGAATTTCAAAAGAAAAGTCCTCAACCCTTAACCCACTTAAGAGGATCAATGAGGAGATTTATTCATTTGCAATGCAAAAGCAAAAGGAAGTTGACGAGCTGAAGAAACTTGAAACTTTTCGCAAGGAATTTATTGCCAATG
>JAENVX010000370.1 GCA_016650355.1 Bacteroidia bacterium
TCTTTATGCTTTGATCTCCATAAACATCAAGCAAGGGGCTAATGTCTTCAACGGATATCCAAAGTATGTTTGGTTTTTCTGTTGGGGTCTGAGCCGAGAGAAGATTTGAACAGGTTAATAGAGCGAGACAAACAAGCGGGTTTTTATTTTTTATTTTCATCCTGAGGTTTGATACGTTAATTTCTTGTAGCCAAAATATAGACAAACAAATTATAAATCTTAAGGTGTCATCTCACTAATCCACCGCTTCACTAACCAGTCGTCATATCTTCGTAGGTAGGGCATGGTAAGTTTTAATTTGAATTCTTTGATCAAAGAAAGCTAACGCAGGAATAAAAGTAAGGTTGTTTTTATAATCTGGAAGGATAATTAATAAAGTCGAACAGATTCCATTACTATATTTGAGATCTATGAGCTTCGAAATAGTACCTTCCATTTCAAAAGATGCTCCTGAGTTGGATGCATTGGTCAACTCGGCTTACCGGGGGGATTCTTCCCGCCAGGGCTGGACTACCGAAGCGGATTTACTGGATGGCACCCGAACCGATGCTAGCGCAATAACAGATACCATTAACAAACCAGGTTACATCATATTAAAATATGTGGAGGAGGGAAGAATTCTCGGCTGTGTGGAAATTCATAAGGAGCACAGGAAATTGTATCTGGGCATGCTCACGGTTTTACCCCATTTGCAAGGTAAAGGTATTGGCAAGGAGCTTATGAAAGCAGCAGAAGTGCAAGCGAGAAGCCAACAATGCAAATCTATTTTTATGACAGTTATCTCTGATCGCAAAGAATTAATCGACTGGTATATGCGCCATGGTTATGTTAATACAGGAGAGCGTAAACCTTTTGCGTTCAACGATCCACGATTTGGCCAGCCTAAAAAGCAGTTGGAGTTTATTGTATTGGAAAAATGGATTGAATAGATCAAGCAAAAAACATTCTATCTATTTCTTCTCCAATTTCACAGGCTTAATTTCATCTTGCTTACGGCAAATTTCATTAAACCAATTAATAGTACGTTCACCAATGTCTTGAATAAATTTAGGCTCCTGTGGTCCATGAGGCGTGCGAGGATAAGAAACCATTTGAGTTTTTACGTCCAACTTTTTCAGCGCTGCGTACAACTCTTGTCCTTGAGAGATGGGCACACGCAGGTCTTTCTCTCCATGAATGATTAGTGTTGGTGTCTTTACATTCTTCACCCCAAACATCGCGGAGTGTTTCATGTATACATCCGTGCGATCCCAAAATTCTCCACCAAAATAATCGGGTAGAAAGCCAGGAATATCGGCTGTTCCATTAAAGCTGATAAGGTTGGTCACGCCAGCACCAACCATAGATGCTTTAAAGCGATTGGTTTTTGTAATGATCATGGAAGTCATGTAGCCGCCATAGCTCCAGCCAGTCACGCATAAACTATCTGGATGAGCGATCCCATCAGTGATTAGTTTATCAACACCACCCATGATATCATCATAATCTCCAAATCCCCAGTCGTTGAAGTTTGCTTGACGGAAGTCAGCACCATAACCCGAACTTCCTCGGGGGTTGGCTCGCAATACAGCATACCCTTGCTGTGCAAATGCCTGAATTGGATACACAGAACTAGCGCCTGTATAATTTTGAGTGAATACACCAGCTGGGCCTCCATGAATATTTAATACAAGTGGATATTTTTTTCCTTTTTGATAATCGGTAGGGAATGTTATTAATCCTTCAATATCATATTTTCCATCTTTCGATTTCCAGGAGACGACTTCTGTTTTGGCGTGCCTCATTTTTGAAAACGCTTCGTTCACCGTTGAGAGCTTCCTTGACTTTAAATCTTTCAAGTTCATCACCATCACATCGGGCGGTGTAGATGCATTTTGATAAACATAGGCCATCAGGTCACCACTTTTTGAAAACGAGGGACTGCCATAAACGCCATCCGCTGGGGTAATCATTTTGGGCTTGCCATCAATTGAAAGAGAGTATATAACTCGGTTGGTTTTATACACTTCCGAAAACAAGATACTCTTGCTATCAGGTGACCAATCCAGAATCTGAAAGCTTTGATCATAGGTGGCGGAGAGTTTTTTCGAAGCGCCTCCTGTTGCTGGTATTATGTAAATAGTATTGCGCTCGGCCCATTTTACCTCTCCACCATCAGAGCTATAGGCAAGCCACTGTCCATCGTGAGAGTACTTTGGATTGGCATCTGATCCCTTTCCGGCCACCAACGATTTTACAATACCACTGTCGGCTGGTATTGATGAAATATCTGAAGTTGTCCATTGGTCTAGGGAAGGATTGATCTGGTGAGTGAAAGCAATCGTTTTACTGTCGCGTGACCATGTTAAATCTGTTACATGAAAGTTTCCTGATGTTAATCGCTTGACAGGGTGTGTTCCCTCTTCATTATTTTTAATGGCTACAGTGTAGAGATGAACATTTCTATAATCATCGGCTACCACCATGTCACGCTTTTCAAGATTATCTTTTTCTTCACTTTCTGTGAGAGGATCTTTTACAAGAAATGCAATCTGCTTTCCGTCAGGTGACCACTCATACCCTTCAATATCGTTTTTCATTTTGGTGATTTGCTGAGCCTCACCACCAGTCATTGAAATAATATAGAGTTGACTTTTATCTTCCTTGCGGGCCGATGTAAACGATAGCCATTTGCCATCCGGGGAGAACTGTGGATTCGTGCATGACTTTTCGCCAAAAGTAAATTGATGATTTGAACTGCCGTCTGTAGCTGCCATCCAAATATGTGTTAGAAACTCTGATTTCTCACCCTCCATCTGTGGAACAGAAATCGTATAGGCAACATTTTTGCCATCGGGTGAAATAATGGCTCCGGTCAGGCGGTTGTATTTAATCATGCCAGCCGGTGTCCATGGTTTTTGTGCCAAGGCAGAAAAGGCAAAGACTATCAGCAATGCTAATGAGGAGATCAGTTTCATAGGATACGATTTTATTAGGAAGGTAAATTGAAAAAGTGAACTTCCAAAGAAGTTTTACTCAACCGAAATCCAAAGGAGCTACAATTGTCTTTTAAAAAATTCCCAGGCTTCCACGTGAACATCAATGTCGTTGGGATAGTCGTGCTTGCCACCTATCACTTTTAACAGTACAACTTCGGGTTTATTCTTCTGCTTATACGTATAGCGTTCAATAGTTTTTCCATCACTGGGGTCATTGTCAGGAACTAGTTCTTTTTTGGGTTCACCCGAATAACCTGCTAGTGTAGCCCAATATTGAAACGTGCGATCAGTAGAGCGAACATTGCCCATTATAAATGTCCCTGATTGCATCATGCCACCGTTATAAGGATTAAGGGGATCGGCAGTACCATTTACGATCATAATAGGAATGGCCACTTTAACTTCAGTGCAATCGAAGTTATCGGTATCGGGCAAATTGGCAATAAGTGCTGTAAAGGCTCTAAACTTTCCGGGCATGGTCATAGCCAGTTTGTAACACATGTGTCCACCGCCTGAAGTTCCGACAGCAAATACTTTTTGGTCGTTGATGGTATATTTTGATTTGAAGTATTGAATCATCGCATTGAAAAAGGCGGCCTCATCAACGTCTTCCAGATTGGCTTGTGAGTTGGCAGACTTCCGGCATTCGTTCCAATATTTTTTGTATCCATCCGGATAAA
>JAENVX010000371.1 GCA_016650355.1 Bacteroidia bacterium
ACCTGATCGGGCCGGCAGAAAATATGGGCATCATCCTGTGTAAAGCCTCGCACGCGAGTTAGGCCGTGCAACTCTCCACTTTGTTCATAACGGTATACGGTTCCAAATTCTGCATATCGAATAGGAAGCTCCTTATATGATCTTGGCTTAACCTTATAAATCTCACAGTGGTGAGGGCAATTCATTGGCTTCAAAAGAAATTCTTCACTTTCATCTGGCGTGCGTATCGGTTGGAAAGAATCCTTGCCATATTTTTCGTAGTGACCTGATGTGATGTAGAGTTGTTTGCTACCAATGTGAGGAGTAACCACTGGATCATAGCCCGCTTTAATCTGCGCTTTGCGCATGAACTGTTCCAATCGCTCGCGAAGGATAGTTCCTTTCGGTAACCAAAGCGGCAGGCCCATGCCAACTTTTTCAGAAAAGGCGAATAACTCTAACTCTTTGCCCAACTTTCGGTGGTCTCGCTTTTTTGCTTCCTCCAACATGAAGAGGTACTCATCCAACTCCTTTTGTTTCGGGAATGTAATTCCGTACACGCGTGTGAGCATTTTGTTTTTTTCATTGCCCCGCCAGTATGCTCCTGCAACATTTAAAAGCTTTATAGCTTTTATTATTCCAGTGGACGGCACATGTGGGCCCCTACATAGGTCTGTAAAATTTCCTTGCTTATAAAAGGTAATTGACCCGTCTTGCAAACCATCAATCAACTCCAATTTATAGGGATCATCCTTCTTTGTAAAATAGTCTAGCGCATCCTTCTTTGATATATCACTTCGCACAAAGGTGCTATTCACTTTTGCTAACTCAATCATCTTTTTTTCAACGGCTAGCAGCTCTTCATCGCCAAAAGGTTTTTCACCTAAATCAACATCATAGTAGAAACCATTTTCAATGGGTGGGCCTATACCAAACTTTACTCCAGGATATAGTGCTTCCAGTGCTTCGGCAAATAAGTGAGCCGATGAATGCCAGAAAGCATATTTACCACCTTTGTCATTCCATGTGAATATTTTAATACTGGAATCAGCAGCAATAGGTCTGTCAAGATCCCAATTTTCTCCATTCACCTCAATCGAGAGTGAATTGCGGGCAAGTCCTTCGCTGATACTCTTCGCAATCTCAATTCCTTTTACTCCGTGTGGGAATTCTTTTATAGACCCATCCGGAAGGGTAATCTTAACAATACTCATGCTTGGCAATTTTGAGTTGCAAATATGCTGTTTTATAAGCTTCCATTAAAATGAAGTATAAAAAAGACTTGCACTCTGTATCTTGATAAGGGACAATTAGAGTTGGAACTGTGCTGTAAATAGCACACCAAATTTACGGGCTTTTTCGTTGTCTAAATACGTCATGCGGTGAACAAAATCAACCCTTAAAAACCGAAAAATATTTTCCACACCATATCCTAATTCTACATAGGGCTTGCCATTGGTAAAATATCCCACCGGCAATGTCGCAATACCATCTGACGTAAACTCAGAGATCATATCTCGATTGGGTTGTCTCAATCCCCCAACAACTGCGTTGACGGTACCCAACAATCGCCAATTCAATTTCTTTATCAAGGGTATTCTATTCAGAAATAATCCTTCCAAATAATGCTGATATTGTAATGAAGCAAAATGATCGCTCGCAAATTCTCCGTAATTCATCAGATTATAAGTGACGGTTGAATAAACAGGGGATTGATTTCCCAGATGAAGGGATAGCATTGGATAAGGCAGTGTATTAAATGTATTCTCACCTGTAAGCGTCAGGTAAGAATAACCCAAACGGCCCCACCTCATCTTCTTTCTTATTGAGACTTTCAGCTTGTCGAAATCAAAATCAGATCCAAATACACCTTGAAACCCATGCGTATATTTTACAGTTACCACCGGCCATCTATCCGTGCCTAAGCTTAACCGTTCGTTGTCATTGATAATAAAAAACTCATCCCGTGCCCAACGAGATTCTATAGATACTTCGGATGACTGAAATGTTTCTAATACCTCGGAGTTAGAAACATCACTGGGGTCTTCCAGATAGCCAAAGTCGTATGTCGGCTCGAACGACCAATGGCGGAATGAAAT
>JAENVX010000372.1 GCA_016650355.1 Bacteroidia bacterium
ATTGTGAATGATCAACAGTTGCCCTTTACAACGGAAGAATTTGATGACTTCAATATACTTGGTGGGAACTCATTTACCGCCTCCGAAAATGGCACCTACGTTTTTATGGTAGAGGGATCCTACTTCGCGTCTTTATCCGGTGGTCAATTGAGCCTATTGTATAATTCCATGAAGTATTCCGTTGCCCTTGTCGTTCCATGGGGTGCAGCGATGCCAAAGTTTAATGCCACATTCATGTTTAAGCTGACAGCTGGACAAACCGTGCGTCTGATTGGAGACAATGTTCCCATTAACGGACAATTCACGGGAAGTTTCTTCGGTTATAAATTATAAAAAAGCAGCACCATTTCCTGATGCTGCTAACCTATACCTAAACTCAATTTCGTTTCTATCTAAAGCGCAAATCCAAGCGTAATGTTAACCGATCTTCCATCGGAAGTCCAAATACCCGGACCTGGATAAAATGACGGGCGCTTGGTAAAGTATTGTTTGTTCGTCACGTTATTGACATTTAATCGCACTATCACTTTGTTTGAAATCTTAAAGGAAGAATTAATGTCAAGTAATCCATAAGCCGGCACAAGGCCAACTGCGCCATTGGCTGAAGGAGTTTTTGTATTAAGTGCATCTGCAAACGTCTCACCCGTATAGCTATACAGGAATGAAATACTGGCATCATTCGTACTCAGGGTTACTCCATTGCGCGAGATCACATCGGGCACGCTTTCAATTTTATTTCCATTCACAGAAATGTTTGTATCACCTGAGCGTATTTGGGCATCCAGATACCGTCCATTGAAAAATGCCGTTGACGTGAACACCGAAACGCTGAAATTTCTGTACACCTTTATTCCATATTCAACAAAGATTTCTGCTCCTTCAGTCACTGAATTTCCTATGTTGGTGCGGTACAAATAAAATACTCCGTTTTCATCATAGGTGGCCAGGCTGCCAAGGCGGTTATTATACAACAATCTGAAAACACCCACATCCCACCGCAGCGATTTTGAATTTCCCCTGAACCCAGCCTCAAGATTATAGCCATATGCATCTTTAAGATTCTTATCTACCTTTTCGTAAACAGAAGCCGGGACAATGTCCTTGAAAATCACAGGACGATAGGCTTGTGACCATCCAGCATACAACGAATAACTTTTATTAAACTGATACTCTGAATTAATGCCTAACAATGGAAAATTGTGTTTAATACTATTAGGAACCTCCACTGCATCATAGTAGCTGATATCACCAGACATCACCGATTCACCTACTTCAAATCTTGCTCCTGGGCTCACGCTCAAATGTGGCAGCACTTGAAATTTGTTCTCCGCAAAGAAGGCTATATTTTGCGTTTTAAAATGCATATCCCTGCCCCAGCCTGGCGTGCTCAACGATAAATCAAAATCAGTTCCCGTTGTTCCCTTACCTAATTGTTGACGATGAAGGTCATTATTAATATATTGGACTCCGGTAGCCAGTGCACTCTCCAGGTTGAAAAGTGAATACCTATGCAACAGCCTCAACTCTGATGTGTAACTATTAAAATTATCAATGTCTACCTGGCGGGGCGCATATTCAAGAGTTATCGGATTGATAGCATCAACTACAATAGCAGGCTTATCGAATTGTACGCTATTGCGATAGCCTAACACTGCAGAATTAGTCCATGCTACATACGTACTCGAATTCAACTTCAAGTCCATGCGCAAAGAAGGAACCCATATTTCAGGATTGAAATAATTTCTTGATCTGGTAGATTGTCTGGGTTTTGCATAAAACATACTGTCTGTGAGTGGCCCTGGAATTTGATAAATATAATTCGACCGACTGAGTTCAGCTGTGAACATGAGTTGCTCCGTAGGTTTGTAAACTAACATCATCGACTGCGCATCATACGTTGTGCGTCCATTATCGCGATAGCCATTGGATACACGTTTACTATAATAAGCTCTGTATTGAAACTTACCCAACTTGCCACTGATGGCATTGTAGGTACTTAGCAAACCGAAAGAACCTATAGAGTTAACACTCTCAAATGATATCGCTTGCGTTGAATCTGGCTTCTTAGCAACGTAATTCAACATTCCACCAAACTGTGCTCCATATTGAAGCGCTCCTGTTCCCCGCGCCATTTCAATTCGCTCAACTGCCTCCATCGGCATGCTATAATGACTAGCAGGATAACCATAAATATCAGAATTAGTGATAGCGCCATTTCTGCGAATGTTAAACTCCCATCCCCGGTGAGGATCTAATCCTCTTGTGGAGATATTCGTTTGGTTGCCGCTGCCATCCATGTCGTACACAAATACGCCAGGCACTTTAGCAAAAATCTGTCGCGGTGTTTTCTCTGCAATGTTGGCATTGAAATTTTGAACGTTGATCACTTCATTTTTTTTGCCTGTCTAAATAGAGGTGCCTTCGACAGATTGTAGTCGCTCCAAATCATACAACGATTTCCCTTCAATAATAACTTCTTCCAATCGTTTTGTCTTTAAGGAATCAACTTGCGCAAAGGCATGTATCGGTAGTACTGCGATTAATAAAATCGATAATCTTTTCATAGCATTAAGTATCATTAGAGAAAGTAAAAAAACGGAGAGGGACTCCTCCCCCTCCGTAACCCAACTCAATCGTACTTATAAACTCAAAATGTTAAATCATTAATTACCTGCTCCATCGTTCTTGGCCACATTTATGGTATACTGCGCTACACTTTTTCCTTGTGTTATTCCAACTTCTGTATCAAATCGGTAGTGAATGCCTCCATATATTCTTGATTCTGCAGCTTCCATTGCCCAACTTTTACAGAGGCCCACTTCGTTAGGGAAAATATAGGATAGAACTTCTGCGGCAGCGGCAGAAAATGTGCTATGACCTGACGTGTAACTTGGGAAATTTGGTGTACCAAGAATTACTTTAAATCCTGGAATAGTTTGAATAGGCCGCGGATAGTGATAATAGTATTTTGCGTCCCAACAGCTTATGCCCGCATCCATGATGGCCATATTCATGTAGGCCAGGGTTCTGGCTGAACGTATCGGGTTCATCTTATACTTAATGATAAAATCTTTGGCGAATTTATTCCAGTGGCCTGGAGGTGTATACGTCCCCAGCCCATCCGACCACCAGTTGGCAATCTTTCTTTTTTCTTCAGTCATATTATTGGCAAAATCAACGAGTTCATCCGCGTGCTTTTGAAATTCAACAGAACCTGGAGTTGGTGGAATTGGTGGCCGCACTTCTTCTACCGTTGGCACATTCCACATTTTTACTTTTCCAAACAATGGCGTCAAGCCTACCGGCCTTACCGGAAGCTCCAGATTGTCCCATTGCCACCCAAACCTTGCAAATGCCGCAGCTTTGATAGAATCGGAGACAGGTTTGGGCATTTGGGCTTTTTTCATACCATCAGTTGCTGCCCTTGCCAATGCTACCTTAGCCGCTTCTGACCCAATATATTCACCGGCAGCCACATCACTATCCACATTGGCTCCTGCCCAAATCAGGCTCTCCAAATGCTCTTTAGCTTTTTCCGCCAGGAATTCTTTCTCCAATGGAAACATGGCAGACAAAATATCCCTGGAGGCAACCGCAATTACGGCTCCATCGGATGGATAAGAAGGAAGGTCGTTGTCCGCATAGGCAAACGGAATAGATGAATCTACTTTATACGGGGCTTGGCGATTATAGAGATACTTATAATGCCACGCTGTAATTAGTCCATCAAATTGCGCCACGCTTAGGTACGCAAATGCTCGGCATGCGTAGGGAGGATGGGCGAATGGAAAGGGGGGAGGCCCGCTAGGATTAGCCGAGTTGGGCAGGGTATATGTTCCGTCATCGTTGGGACCAGGTATAAGATTATACTTAGCTACTAACTCCAATGCGATTTCATTCCACCTAACAATTGAATTATTTGACCAATAATTCACAGCATCCAACTGGTTGCCATTCAAATTCGAAGTTGTCGATTTTAATGCAGCCAATTCTGACTGATAAGCGGTCGAAGAAACATTGCTTGGTGCTGATACAATGATTTGATCCTGTGTCGACAAAAGGATTAGTTTCCATGTGCCACCGTTACTATCCAAACCAGTAAAGGAATAGGCTTGGTAGTTTGCACGAGTCGGCAACTCATTCTCACACGAAGACACAACAACCAACAGCAAAATTGCTGCAATCTGTTTTTTTAATTTTTTTTTCATGATCTTTATTGTTTAGCAACGCTATATTTTAAAAACATAAGTACCACCAATTCCAAACCCACTGACTTTGCCCACATTCCTCCCATTAATAACCTGATAGTAATAGGTCAATAGTCCTAAACCTTTTACTTTGTTAAAATAATATTGAGCCTGAAAGCCTAACTGTTCACTATCAACTTTGTTAGTAGGCTGGGCGGCATTATACTTTCGAATGTCGTCACCACTGGTTGAATTTAATCCGGAAATGTTGGCTTCAAGTAAAAGCGAATTCTTAAGGGTTCTTATTCCGACTACCCCATTGTAGCTCCAGGCGTTGGGAACATCCATCCATGTGGTGTAATAACTGCCGTTGTTGTAGTAATAATCCCTTTCGATCTGGGTTTGTCCACGCCACAAATAAGCCATAGCCCCACGAACATAGATACCCATGGCCAGTTTGTATTGAACTATTCCTCTTAGGCTTACTTCGTTGGCACCAAACCCAATGCTATAAGGTCTATAATCAGACAAGTAATTTGTGATCGGTGTTGAATAGCCTATTGTAGCGAGTGCAGCTAGTTTCCCCTTTCCTACTTGCTTGTTAACAATTTCACCTTTCAATGCAAGGTTCAGGTCTTGAAAGCCTTTTGCCCCTGCGAATTTTCCACCATTCAGTTCGCTCGAAAAGGACTTAACATATGGAACAGCAACAATTAAATTTACTTTGTTGTGAACGCCAATCGCCATCAATGGCAGAACTGTTTGCCTGTTAACTGTAGCGATGGTTGCGTTGGTTCTCAGGTTTTTTCCTTCCCAATACTGGTCGAATTTTCCTTCGTCATAAACCAAAGCGAAGCATGATTCACGCTGCTTCATCATTATAGCATCCAAAGGAGTTTGTGCTTGCAGCCATTCCGTTACGAATAGCAAAGTCGCAAGTAGAAATGTAAATTTTTTCATCATAGTTTATTTTTTAGATATCAGATTATAAATGCCAGTAAAATATATATTAAGGCATTACAAAAATTAAAAGTCGTAAAGAGAAGCATCCCGTAATTAGGGCACTATAAACTTGTAAACAGTGAATTGACAATCCTACGAAGTGTAGGATTAAAGAATTGAATTAAGCCCTTGGGGGTGGCCCAGTATGAGATAATGTAATTAAGTCGCTACAAATTTCAATGGGGAAAAAATCAAATACTTTTTCCCATCCAGAATTTTGTTTTTCAATTGATAGAGAAGTGGTAAGAAAGTCTTTAATAAGATTATTAAAACTTTTAGATTTTCCTTTGGAGCTGTAAGGTTTGTCTGTAAATGTTTTTACATAATCCTCCAATGCCTGGTTAATCCTCTTTGAGGTATTATCCTTTATACAAACAATATATAAGGTATCGCTTTGAAGTCGTTGCTTTACTAAACGATATACGTCTCCATTGTGCTCAAACTCACCATCAACTCTGGTATACTCTTTCGAGTCGGTTGAATAAGGAATAGCAAGAGGTATTTTAAAAATGACTTCCTGATGGGAATAGTTCTGATCATCAAATTTATGCCGCATTTGCATAGTCGTTTGAACTTGCATCCCAAGAAATACGCCATAGTATCCCAACATATTGAGTAGGAACAAAAAGAGTAAAAAGAGGGTAAGATGCTTTTTCACGGCTACATAGGTAATTAAAATTCTGGAACAATGCAATACG
>JAENVX010000373.1 GCA_016650355.1 Bacteroidia bacterium
AGTTAGGAGGCAGTCCATATTTTCAAAAAGCGTTTAATGTCGTTAACAATGCTCAAGGCTCTAACCGGGTAGGTTGGCAAGGGCTTGGCAATAATAGAAATCGTTATGCGCTTATCGACAATATCAACAACCCCCAAATGTCCGATCTACGAAAAAACACATATCAATATCATCGCCTCGCACTTGACACCTTTGGCGAAGATCCGGACGCGAGCCGGAGCAAAGTGCTGGATGTCTTAAAAGCTGTGAAAAAAGTCTGGACAACTTATCCCAATGCGATACTCGTAATTTCATTCTTCGATACAAAAGCTCCTGAATTGGTCAATGTATTTTCCGAAGGCAGCATATCAGTAAGGCGTGAAGCTTACGATATACTCACTAACGTAGACCCCAAGCGAAACATCTACCAAAAGATTATTTCGAACTGATTTGCCAAATTGGGCATTTCTTTCAAAGCAGAAATAGCACATCTTTTATTAATATTGTAAGGATTGTTTCCCTTCGTCAATGCTCACTCATCTCACCATAAAAAATTACGCCCTAATAAAACATCTGGAGATGGAGCCTTCTCATCACCTTAGCGTAATTACTGGAGAAACAGGTGCAGGCAAATCGATCATGCTAGGGGCTATAGGACTACTACTAGGAAATCGTGCGGACACCAAAGTGCTATGGGATATTACTGAAAAATGTATTATCGAAGGCTCGTTCGATATTGCACCCTACAAACTCGAAAGTGTGTTTATAGAAGAAGCTCTTGACTATGAAACACAAACTGTTATCAGGAGAGAAATCGGATCAAATGGGAAAAGTAGAGCATTCATCAATGATACTCCAGTTACATTGGAAACAATGAAAAAAATTGGCCTCCGTCTGATGGATGTTCATTCGCAACATGAAACACTAGAATTAGGAAATCGATCTTTTCAACTTCGCTTGATTGATGCCTTTGCAGGCAACCAAAAATTACTTCTGGAATACCAGGCTATCTGGAAAAATTACAACGAAGCCAAAGTGGAATATGAAACTCTGGTTTCAGAATCAAAAAAACTTGCGCAGGAGGCTGACTTTGTAACATTTCAACTGGATGAATTGAAGAAAGCTGATTTGAAGGAATCCGAACAAGAAAAGCTAGAGTCAGATCTTAAAGTCATGGAAAATGCTGAAGACATTAAGACTAGGTTTAATCTTGTCATCGAACAACTAGGTCACTCAGAATTTTCAGTCGATTCAGTATTGGCAGAAGTAAGAACCCAGCTCAATACAGTCGCTGCATATTCTGAGGCCTATGCTCAACTTCTAAAACGCATTGAAAGCTTAAAAATTGAATTGGATGATATCTTAAACGAAATTGAAAAAGAGGAAAGTAAAATCGAGTTCGATCCCGAACAAATCAACACAGTAAAGGAAAGACTTAGTCTTATCTATCAGTTGCTTCAAAAACATCGGTTTCAAAGCACCAGTCAATTGCTAGACCTTCAGGAATCTTTACAGCAACGTGCGGACAAAGTTTCCAACCTGGACGAAATACTTTCTTCAGCTAAAAAAAAGCTTGCTTCGCTGACAAATGACCTACAACATGCTGCAGCATTGCTCAGCAAATCAAGAGAAAAAGTTTTCATCCCGCTTTGCAAACAGCTTACACACCTTTTAATTGAGCTTGGCATTCCAAATGCTTTGCTGAAAGTTGAAAAAAATAAAACTGAGCCTACTCCAACAGGCGTTGATAGCATTGAACTAAACTTCAGCGCCAATAAAGGAATAGCGCCAAGGCCACTTGCTCAAGTTGCCTCTGGTGGTGAGTTTTCCAGGCTAATGTTCAGCGTGAAATATGTGATGGCAGAAAAAACATATCTTCCAACTATGATACTGGATGAAATAGACAGCGGTGTTTCAGGTGAGATTGCCATTCAGCTTGGAAAAATGATGAGAGAGATGGCCAAGCGACACCAAATAATTTCCATAAGCCACCTTCCTCAAATTGCAGCAAAAGCGGATGTTCATTTTTTTGTGTACAAAGATGACTCCTCTTCCAAAACGGTTAGTCTCATTAAAAAACTTACAGAAAAAGAGCGAGTCACAGAAATTGCTAAGATGATTGGGGGCGCAAAACCTTCCGATATGGCTCTTGAAAACGCGAAAGAATTAATTGCACGGTAAGGCTTTGAGACGTGACTGCACTACGTAAATCCTCCATCCAATAAAATCAATTTGCTTTCCAAATCCTGAGGATTAACTTTAACGCAGATTAATTACTTCTACTTGGAAATCCCTATCTCTAAAACAAAACTAGTAGGTCTGATCACAGGGCCTGCACTATTCCTTATTCTATATTTTCTCCTCGGCTCATCCGGTTTACCTTTAAACAGTATCACCGTTCTTTCCTTAGGAGCTTGGATGGTAGTCTGGTGGGTAACTGAAGCTGTTCCTATCCCAGTAACAGCTTTGCTACCGATGGTGCTATTTCCGCTATTATCTGTAAGCTCCGTTCGTGAAGCAAGTGAACCTTATGGCGACCCAGTCATCTTTCTCTTCATGGGAGGCTTTATCCTTGCATTGGGTCTAGAGAAATACAAACTTCATGAACGCGTTGCCTTAAACCTTATCCGGTTGACCGGAACAAGTGGCGATGGAATCATTTTGGGGTTCATGCTTGCCACTGCACTCATAAGTATGTGGATCAGCAATACCGCAACAGCCGTGATGATGTTACCAATCGCTAGTTCAGTCACCACTCTTCTCGCTAAAGAAATGGGACAGAAGGATGACCCAAAATTTCAAAAGTTTGCTACTGGGCTAATGCTTGCCGTTGCCTATTCTGCCAGCATAGGGGGTATAGCAACTATAATAGGAACACCGCCAAACGTAGTACTGGTTGGTTTTATGAAACGGTTTTACAACTTGGATGTAATCTTCAGCAATTGGATGTTTGTGGGTATACCATTAATGATTGCTTTGCTAGCATCTTGTTATATCATCATTACAAAAATTCTATATCGCAATAATTTATCTGCTATTGAAGGATCTGACCAGCTTATTCACAACAAACTTCACAATCTTGGAAAAATGAGCAGAGAGGAAAAGATTGTGCTGATGATATTCTCAGTAACCTGTTTTTTTTGGATCTTCCGTCAAAACGTGAACGCGCTTATTGGAAAAAATTTACTTGATGATACAACCATTGCTATGACTGGTGGTATCATCATGTTTATCATGCCTGTGAATTTACGTAAATCAAAATTTGTGCTGGAATGGAGCGATATGAAAAATTTGCCATGGGGCATTCTTTTGTTGTTTGGTGGCGGTCTTTGTCTAGCGCAAGGGATGGAGGATGCCGGGCTGGTTCAAATTGTAGGTGAAAAAATAGCACAGCAAGGGCCCATCAATTTACCGGCTTTAACTCTCCTACTCACCTTTATCTCAATGGCGCTCACCGAAGTTATGAGCAACGTAGCACTGACTACTATATTCATACCAGTTGTATTTGGTATTGCGGATGGTTTTCAAATCAGTCCGATTTTGTTGGCTATGCCTGTCGCATTTGCGGCAAGTTGCGCTTTTATGATGCCCGTTTCCACACCGCCTAATGCAATTCTATTCGCCAGTGGTTACATCAAAGTAAAAGAGATGCTCAAAGCAGGCATACTCCTTAACCTATTTTCATTAGTTATCATCTTCATTATTTCAATGACCATAATGAAATGGGTATATACATAGACAGATCTTCTTCGCTTTGCATGAACGAAGAAGATCTCTTACCGACAATGGATGCTATTGCTTTGCCTTCATTTTCTTTTCCTCAATGAAATAGGCTAATCCCAAACCAAGACCTCCAAAGATGAAGAGCATGGAGAAATACCCAACTTCTTCAAGGTCAAACATTCTGTCTAACCAAACGCCCATTAGAAAGCCAACGCCTATTCCTATTAAGAGTAGCGCTGCTCGCAATGTTCCCGAAGTGGAACTTTCCTTTTTGAAGAGATCCGGGCTAAGTCCCTTATCAATAATTGCCATTCGTTCTATGTTCGAAAACTTCCGGATATAGACAATCATAACAAATGCACCCAAGGTGATAATGATGGGAAGCATAATCCCCAGCACAGGTATAATTACTTCATCTTCGCTCATAATGTTGATTTTTTATGTGTTTTGCCTCTTTGACGCAGTTGAATTAACACCGGTTACACATCCGATTAAAAAATTCTATAAAAAAGATATCAGGTGAGGTATTTAATTATGTCTCAAATCCAATCTAGCCTGTGTAACTTCAGCAACTCAAACTGCGTCAAAGGCTAGTAATGACATTACTGGAGGAAATTAATCTGATCGACCGCATATTGGCAGGTGAACGCGACCTTTACGCCCGTCTGGTAAACAAGTATAAAAGCTATGCCTATACAATTGCGTTGAAAATTCTTGAAAACAGACCCGAAGCAGAAGAAGCCGCACAAGATGGTTTTATCAAAGCGTTTCAATACTTGAAAGGTTTTAATCGGCAGGCAAAATTTTCAACCTGGTTATATCGAATTGTTTTCAACACAGCAATCAGTTATAAAAGAAAAAACAGACAAAAATTTCAAAGTATAGAGAATAGCATTGTAGAGTATTCAGTAAAATCTGACAGTCAGATTGAAAAAGATGACAAGCAGATATTTGTTAACCAAGCCATGGATAAATTAAACGAGGCTGATAAGTTGTCTATTCAGCTTTATTATATTAAAGAATTTTCACTTACGGAAGTAGCAGAAATGATGGGGCAGAATGAAAACACGATAAAAGTCCGCATCCATCGCGCACGACTGCGCCTGGCCGATGAACTTAAAATAATATTAAAAGAAGAAGCATTAACTTTGTGAGTATGGAACGGATAAAGCAAAAACTGGACGAACAGTTACTTCAATACCTGGATGGAATTCTAACCCAAAATGAGAGAATCGAATTAGAGGAATTACTTGCAAGAAATACCCATTTAACAAATAGGTTGGCCGAATTACGGAGTATCCATAATGCACTGTCTACTACATCCAGACTTGAACAGCCATCCAAAGTATTTACCGACAAAGTAATGACTAACCTGGATCAACTGCCAGCGAGAAGTGCACTATCACCAAAAAATGGCCTTTTACTTTTATTCGGAATTTTAGTAGCCGTGGGCGTGATGGCGTTACTCCTTTCGCTAGGTGTATTCGACAATATGAATGATACTTTAAGTTTTGATAACTTTCCAATTGAGAATAAATTCATTAAAAATCCGTTGCCAACTATCCAGTTCAATGGAAAATGGATGGTCAATGGCATTTTGATCTTAACGATGGGGTTAGCTTTTGTATTATTGGATCGCACCATTCTTAAGCCCTACTTCGAGAGAAGATCGCGAATTCAGTTTTAATACTCGTTTCCAGATATTTCTATATATTTATAAACCTCCTTTCTCGTGTGAAGAGATCTTGGATGGTTTATTCTTATTAAATGATATCACATGAAAAGAATTGCACTACTCCTACTTAGTCTTGCACTTTACGTTTCCATATCTTACGCGCAGGATACTTATGCCGAAAAACTAGGCTTCCCAAAAGGAGCAAAGATTTTAATTCTGCACATCGATGATGCAGGCATGTCGTGGGATTCCAATGAAGGCGCCAAGCAAGCGATAGAA
Organism: Bacteroidia bacterium; assembly: GCA_016650355.1. GTDB lineage: Bacteria > Bacteroidota > Bacteroidia > Cytophagales > Cyclobacteriaceae > ELB16-189. The sequence goes on from JAENVX010000373.1 coordinate 5,657, forward strand.
AACGGAATTGCTACATCGGTGAGTGTGATGATGCCCACACCATGGGTGCCAGGGTTTGTACATTTTCTCAAGCAAAATCCTAAAGCAGATGCAGGCCTACATCTCACGCTAACGTCTGAGTGGAAGGATTACCGCTGGGCACCACTTTCAGGCAAAAGTGTTGTACCGGGTTTGGTAGATAGTGAAGGCGCCATGTGGGCAAGTGTAGAGGATGTTGTTAAGCACGCATCGGCAGATGAAGTGGAACAAGAAATAAGAGCACAACTGGAAAGAGCAAGATTGATGGGATTTGAACCTACTCATCTCGACTCGCACATGGGCACTTTGTTTGCTACTCCCGAATTTTTACAGCGCTACATCAAGCTTGGGGTTGAACAAAAAATTCCGGTGATGTTCCCGGCAGGGCACAACACCATGATAGGCACGCAAATGAGTTTAGATGCAAATACGTTGGAACAATTTCAACAAACTGGTAAGACTATCTGGGATGCTGGTCTGCCAGTCCTTGACGATCTACATAATGTTAGTTATGGGTGGGAATACCCGGCACGAGTTAGGGTCTCGGACAAAGAGCACCGAAAATATGCCACTCATCAATATATCGAAAGCATAAAAACATTAAAGCCTGGCCTCACCATGGTGATCATGCATTGCTCTAAGCCAACGGAAGTGTTCCCTTACATCACGGGTTCGGGCCACGTTCGCAAAGGAGACTTATTGGCAATGACCGATCCAGAGTTTAAAAGATTTATACAACAGGAAGGAATTGTACTCACCACCTGGCGCGAGGTCAAAGAACGGAGAGATAAGGTCAAATAATGGTCTAGTGATTATGCAGGCACAAAAAAGCATTCAAAGATAAAATCTCCTTTTGACAGCGTGAAATGAACTTGCTACCTTACACTAGCTGCGATATGTGCTTCGGATAAATTTATAAAGTGATAGAT
>JAENVX010000374.1 GCA_016650355.1 Bacteroidia bacterium
AAACCCGATTGGGCAGACAGACCTGGCGATAAACCAAGCGAGTGGCTAACACGATCAAGAAATAAACCTGGCTCTACTTATGAGTATAATGATGTACGCGTAAATGCCCTAGCGATTGCAACCCTCAATGTTTGGAGAAGACCACTTCCGCAAGTATTAAAAGAAAATATTATGGACCCCATTGGTGCCTCCACCACCTGGCGATGGTATGGTTATGAAAACTCGTGGGTAGTAGTGGATGGAACAATTATGCAATCCGTTAGTGGCGGTGGCCATTGGGGAGGTGGCATGATCATTAATGCTAATGACATGGCACGATTCGGGTATCTTACCCTGCGCCATGGGAAGTGGAAAGACAAGCAATTAATCTCTAACCAATGGGTAGACTGGGCGTTGACTCCCACATCCGCTCAACCCTCTTACGGCTTTATGAATTGGTTTCTTAACACCGATAAGAAATATTTACCTAGTGCACCAATTACAGCATTCACGCACATCGGGAATGGTACAAACATGATCTATGTTGATCCTGAGCACGACTTGGTTGCAGTAGTGCGATGGATAGATAATAAATCTCTGAATGGATTTGTTGAGAAATTGCTTGCTGCTTTTAACTAAAAATCAAAGCATTAGACTTGTAATTTCTTCTGAATCAATAACAATATCGTCCTCTCCTAATCCATCAAATGGATTTTCCAGGTGATCCTGAATGTTATCCAGACTCACCAGGATAAAACTGTAAAGTATGGGCATCACATATTCCAATGAAGAAGAAAAATCGTGAAACGTTGACGCGAAATACGGACCATAAATAATCGGAAATATATAGATGAATGTTTTACTATATGCCCGAAGCGTAATAGGAGTTCGATACTGGTGAATGATTTTCATATTATCAAGAGCAATCATCATTTTGCTTACGTATTGGCTTACGCGCGAAATTTCTCCGCTTTGCACTCCAAAATTTCTCATTTCCATGGTTAACCCAGAAAGCTGCGAAAATTTACCATACAAAATTTTCTCGTTTTCTAACCAGGCTGGAGAACGTGACGTTCTGAACATCTCTTTCATTAGCGTAATTATTTCCTTGATTAGTTGTCTTGCTCGCAAAGGCATATCATTCTCTTTATTTGCCGTCCAGTCACGGGTACCATAATAGAGGGCAATAGCATGACCCTTAAAATCAGAATATCGCTGAAGAGCAGTCTCTCGTCTGGTATAAGCCGATCCAATTGAAAAAACAACTGGAAAAACGATTGCTACGCCAACAAGCATATCCGGAAACTTAGCAGTTAATCCAAACTCAAAACACAAATAGGTAGAAAAAACTGCAAGACCCGTAACAATAAATGTCTTGTAATTAATAATGAGGGTGAAACTTTTTATGATCCTTCTCATAATATAATTAGAATTAAATCGATCGAATTTTCCTAAAAGACCAATATAACCAAATTGTGATGAATATATTATTAAATTGATTTCATGATCAGGTTTTTTACCGAGGAGGACATCCGCAAAAAAGTCTCGATGAACCAAGCTATTCGCTTGATGAAAGATGCCTTCGTTCAGCTTAGCAGAGGCGTTGCTTCAGTACCACCACGCACAGTAATTTCCACTTCAGAAAATTCAGGAACAACGCTTTATATGCCATCCTACTCTCCTGTTTACGATTTTTTTGGACTTAAAATGGTCTCTGTATTTCCTGAAAATGTCAACATTGGGCTGCCCGTTATACAAGGCAATATGATGATCATGGATGGCACAAACGGGAAACTCCTTGCGGTACTTGAAGCTGAATACCTGACAGCTCTCCGCACGGGTGCAGCCTCAGGCTTGGCTACCGATTTGTTGTCGAGAAAAGATGCATCCGTACTGGCAATCTTTGGTACTGGAGCACAAGCAGAAACACAACTTGCCGGAATCTTGGCCGTAAGAGAAATAAAAAAAGTGTTGGTCTTTGGACGAACTCCTGAAAGGATACTTTCATTTTGTAGTCGGATGGCTGAAAAATTTGATGTTGAAACGCTGGCCGCCTCCTCACTCGATGAGCTTAAACAAGCTGATATAATCTGCACTGCTACTACCTCTATGAAACCAGTGTTTCAAATACAGAATATAAACCATGGTGTTCACATTAACGGCATCGGATCATTTAAACCCACCATGCAGGAAATACCATCACAAGTAATTAAGAATTCTCTCCTTATAGTAGATCAGTATGAAGCATGTTTAACAGAGGCTGGTGATGTGATGATTCCAATCCAGCAAGGATTGATCAGTAAACTTCATATTTACGCGGAACTTGGAGAAATTATTGCAGGCGAAAAAAGGGGAAGAACTTCAATTGAACAGACAACAGTATTCAAATCGGTTGGCAATGCTATTCAAGATCTGGCGGTAGCCAGTTACCTTTTGAAATAATTTTGATTACTCTTCGAGCACTTCGACTTCAACTCTTACATTCATTTTAGCGTTAGCGCTTTCTCTTTCGTGAATCATGCGCCCACCACCCCAAGCCTTAATCTCCATTCGGTTTGCTCCTATTCCTTCAGAAACCAGCCAATCTTTAATTACCTGGGCTCGTTCACGCGACAAGTCTTTTGCGGAACCTATTTCATTTTTAACGTCATCGGTTAAAGCAAAGAAATTATTACTAGGTCCCAATTTGATGATTTTTCCGCGTGCATTTCCATTCGTATGACCGTGAAGCCTGATCTTATATTCTGGATTTTCCTGAAGCATCTGAAGCAATTTGTTAAGTTCAAAAATTGATTCAGGAAGCATGATGGCTGCATCATTATAAAAATAAACATTATACAACGTTGCTATATCCCCTTTGTGATACCGGATCAAATCAAACGTAACCATGTAAAAGCTATCCATTAAAATCACATGCTGTGGTAGCGTATCTCCTGCATTTTTGAAATTTACTTCATGTTGTAATTTGCGATAGCCAAACGCATTGCAAACAAGTGTTAACCCGCCCGACTTGCTCTTAGGGTCAGGCAAGGTTAGGTACGAATTACCTTCTACCTTCGAAATAATTCTGGAGCGCTCCGTATCAACAACTTCAATTTCTCCCTCCACTTCCTTTCCGTTTCGGCTGTGGATTAGGCTTAAATAAACAGGCGTGTTTACAAATGTTCTAGGCACAGGCGCAACTTTTTGAGCCAAAGGTTCTGTAGTGATTGTACTGCTCAATATTGGATCAGGTTCTATAGCAGGAGGAACACTAAACTCAAGCTGAGGTACAACAGGAACTGCTGATACTACTTGATTTGGAGACGCAATTTTTTCCTCATCCATTTTCTTTTTTACCGCATCATCAGCTACTCTGATGGTGGGAGAAAGATCCGGCATGATCCGAACCCATGCATCTGTAAACCCACCTTCTTTACGGGTTTTTAGCATTTCATGAATGGATACATCAAAGCCTGTGTAATAATCCAGGTAGATATAATAATATCTCCTTCCCAAGTCATACCCATAGTTGGTATGTCGGCCAGACGTATTTAATTTATCTACGTAAGACTCCATGTACTTCTCCTGACCAATCCGGTATGCAGCTACTACGATGTAGTATCCCTTTTTTAGATATTCCCCTTTAGGCGATGGAAGATTGCGGAAAAATTTGACTTTTCAAATTCTGGCTCTTGCCATCTCCTTCAAAAAGCCATGCCCATAGCCAACGAGTTGAATGCAGGCTGCAGGCACACTGAGCAGACCTACGAGGATTGATCGCGTAGTAAGTGAGCAACCCAATAGAATCAATGATAGATAGAAAATGTAAGTGGCCAATCCAACCATTGCCACCGTGGAGTTGAAAATAAAAAGGAAGGGTAAGGATAACATGCCTATAAGAAAAAATGCAGGAAACCAATGGGTTGGTTTTACTTCCCCAGAATGTGCGCGGCCAACCAACACCCTACCTCTGCCAAAATTAAAAACCTGATGATAAAATTGTCTAAAGTCTGTTCTTCGTTTGTGAAAGACATATGCCTCCGGAATTAGCCCTGTCTTAAATCCTGCTTTTCTAATACGAATGCTTAGCTCAATGTCTTCTGCATACCGATCGAACCTGAAGCCTCGAGTCTGCTGAAAGACTTCTTTACTAATTCCCATGTTAAAGCTCCTGGGCTGAAATCCTTTTGTTACGCCACCCCTAATGCCTCCCGTTGTCAATGTAGATGACATTGTGTACGCCATTGCGCGCTGAACTGCTGTGAAATCTTCATGCCCTTTGTCTGGGCCACCCCACGCTTGCAGCGGAGTTCGGGTCAAAAATATTTCTACCTCCTCAAAGTACTTTGGTGGAATAATGCAATCCGAATCAAATAACACAAAATATTCTCCCCGTGCTTTTTCAAATCCAAAGTTTCTACTAGGACCCGGGCCGGTATTTGGCTTGAAGAAATAACGTACGTTTAGTTTCCCTGCATATTTTTCGAAAACTTTCTCACTTGTAATTGACGATCCATCTTCCACCAAAAGGACTTCGAAATATTTAAACGTCTGCTTCGTTAAACTTTCAAGTAATTCTTCCACCTCCTGCGGTCTGTTATAAACTGGAACTATAATCGAGTATTTTGGTATTGCCATTGGTGTAAAAGTAAGGAATTTAAAAAGTCATTATACATTTCATCACAAAGTGATCGCCAGCGTTATATAAGTTTTCCTTCCAGGGTAAGGGTTGATTTCCTATCTTTCTAAAAACCATAAGTTCATGACCAGAGTAAACCTCATTTTATTATTCCTCTGCATTAACACCGCCACCATGGCGCAACAAAAAAACTATGCGGAAGATGTTAAAACGTTAGATGGAATCATCTCAACTCTTTATGAGGTTATTTCCGGTGAGCCAGGGGCTGCACGTGACTGGGACAGATTCAGAAATCTATTTACTCCTGAGGCCAGACTTGTTCCAACACGCAAAGAAGAAAACGGCAAACTTATTACCAAAACCGTTAGCCCTGAAGAATATATTCAACTATTCCAGTCACGCATACCAACTGGATTTTATGAGCGTGAACTTCACCGCACTACTGAAGAGTATGGAACCGTGGTACATCTCTTCAGCACCTATGAAACCCGTGACAAAAAAGATGGCCCCATCACCAACCGAGGCATTAATAGCATTCAATTATTTTTTGATGGCACACAATACTCCATCGTAAACATTTTCTGGTGTGCTGAAAGTATGGGCTTTGTTTTGCCTGAGAGATATTTGAACAAGTAAAATATAAGTAAGACATGAGGCTTTTCAGTATTATCACTCTATTGGTTGTATCTATTGCCCATGGTTTGGCGCAGAAGCCTATAAAACTCAACTTGGATGACGTTGCGGATAAGCATGCTGTTGCTTCCTTTCGTGAGTTTTACGAATTGTTAAGTTTACCAAACGATGCTCATTTGCCAGATGACATCGAAAAAAATGTTCAATGGTGTGAGGTTGCTTTCGCAAAAAGAGGCTTTGCCACGCAGCGACTGAATACCGAGACCGTACCTTTGCTTTTAGCAGAACGAAAAGTTAAGAAGCCTGTCAAGACCGTTTTGATCTATTTGCAAATTGATGGCCAGCCGGTTAACGCAAATCAGTGGAATCAGGAAAGCCCGTGGAAACCAACCCTCAAGGAAAAAGATATTGCTGGGAATTGGAACGCCATCGCTTATGAAAAACTTTATGAAGGAATAGATAGGGATTGGAGAATTTTTGCGCGTGCAACTTCCGATGCCAAGGGACCTGCAATGGCATTTCTTGCCTCATTAGATGCTTTGAAAGAATTGAAAGCTGAGCCTAACTTCAATATCAAGGTAATCATGGATTTTGAAGAGGAACTTGGCTCACCCCACTTGCCCACCGCTGTCGAACAATACAAAAATGAATTGGCAGCCGACATGCTGATTATCTTTGATGGCCCACGCCATGTAAGCAATCAACCAACATTGTCCTTTGGTGCCAGGGGCATCTGCGAAATTACACTCACAACATTTGGTCCACGCGTACCCATGCACAGTGGGAACTATGGAAACTACACGCCCAATCCAGCATTGCGTCTGTCACAACTGCTGGCAAGTATGAAAGATGACGATGGGCGTGTGTTGTTACCAGGATTTTACGATGGTGTTGTTCTGACGGAGGAGGAGAAAAAAGTATTGGCGCAGGTACCAGATGATGAAGCAGAAATAAGAAAGTTTTTGGGCATCGCAGAATCTGATAAAATAGAGGCAACTTTCAGGAATCGTTGCAGTATCCAACATTAAACATACGTGGGATGGATGCCTTGTTCATCGGGAAAGAAGCACGTACTCTTATTCCAGCAACTGCCACTGCTGAGATTGACATTCGACTGGTACCCTCAAGCGATCCTGAAAAATTAATAGAGTTAGTCCGCAAATATGTAGAAGACAAAGGATACTACATCGTAGAAAAAGAACCAACCGAAGCAGAGCGAATGAAGTACCCTCGAATTGCTTCTTTTCAATCCAGTATTTCCTACCTCGCCTTCCAAACACCATTCAATTCTGATTGTGGCATTTGGTTAAACAGGGCGATGACAAAAGCCTTTGGAAAAGAACCTATCAGGGTGCGCACGGCTGGAGGTTCCATTCCAATTTCACCGTTTGTAATCACGCTTGACATTCCTGCTGTAGCTGTTCCAACAGTCAATGCTGACAACAACCAGCATGCTGAGAATGAAAATATCAGGGTTGGAAACTACATGGATGCCGTGAAAACTTTTTTGGCAATTATGATGGAGAAAATTTAATATAAATCAAACTTAAAAATAATCAACATCCTGTGCCAAGAATCCAACCTCAGGTTTTATCTTGCAGGCCATGGAAAGTTTTGTTGTCTCAGCGCGTAAATACAGGCCTTTAGGATTTGAAGAAGTGGTGGGCCAGGAGCACATCACCACCACGCTGAAAAACGCCATCGACAACAACAAACTAGCCCAGGCGCTCCTATTTTGTGGTCCCCGAGGTGTTGGAAAAACTACCTGCGCGCGAATTGTGGCACGCATGATCAATGGCTTTGAGGAAAAAGCCGAAGTTAACTCGCTCAATATTTTTGAACTGGATGCCGCCTCCAACAATTCGGTTGAAGATATACGCAATCTGATTGATCAGGTGCGCTACCCGCCCCAGTTCGGTAAATACAAAGTCTATATCATCGATGAGGTGCACATGCTTTCAAATTCCGCCTTCAATGCATTTTTGAAGACATTGGAAGAGCCACCTTCCTACGCCATTTTTATTTTGGCTACTACGGAGAAGCACAAAGTCATTCCCACCATTCTATCACGTTGTCAGATTTTTGATTTCAATAGAATTCAAGTTTCTGACATTGCACGTCAACTAAAAAAAGTTGCCGACCGCGAAAAAATAAAGGTTGAAGAAGAAGCCTTGCATCTAATCGCTCAAAAAGCAGATGGTGCCTTGCGAGATGGCCTTTCTATCTTTGATTTGATGGTCACATTTTCTTCCGGAAAGGAGGTGACCTTCAAAGATGTGATCAATAATCTCCACATCCTTGATTATGATTATTATTTCAAAGTAGTAGATGGCTTGCTTGCAGAAAATGCCACTCAGCCTCTATTGTTATTAGATGAAATTCTTCGCAAAGGATTTGATGGTCATAATTTCATTGTAGGCTTAAGCGAGCATCTCCGCAACCTGCTGGTATCGCAAGATGCACGCACCGTTGGACTGATGGAAGTACCTGACAATACCAAGAAAAAATATTTGGAACAGTCACAGGCCTCTCCGTCATCCCTACTCCTCTCCTGGCTCAACATCGCAAGTCATTGCGACATTAATTACAAGAGCAGCAAAAGCCAACGGCTGCTCGTTGAGTTGGCTCTGATGAAGATGGCGAATGTAAACGCTGTTTTCCAAAGCAATGGAACTGCTCCGGTGATCGAAGCGGTAAAAAAAAAATTGAAGTAGAACCTGAGAGGCCTATTTCTGTTGCTGCTGATCCCAGTCCGGGCACAGAAAAAATCATCTCAACTACTCAACAGGAAAATCCTGTTTCTAAGGATGCACCTAAGTCAGAGATTTCGAAACCCAATCCAAAGGAAAGTGTTCGACCAAAAACAACATTGAACCTTGGAAATATTTTAAGGCCATCGCAAAAACTGGAGGAAACTAAACCAGAAGAAAAAAATGGTACTCCAAAGAGCAACCAACCTGTAAGCAATGCTCAAGTAAATAAAGCTTGGACTGAATACGCCCTTGAGAGAAAAAGTCAGGTTGCCGAATATCATTTACTCAACCGCGAACTTGAGTTCAGCAACAACACAATAACCATACACCTATCCAACCCAATAGAAGAGCCCTTGCTCTCCGCAATGAAGGGGGACTTGGTTGATTTTTTGCGACAAAAATTAAATAACAATGCTATTCAGGTGATTGGATTACTCCAGGAATTTGAACAAAAAAAAGTAGCCTATACCAACAAGGACAAATTCGAGCACCTAGCGGAAAAAAATCCTATGTTGAACGAACTCAAGAGCCGCTTCGGGCTCGATCCCGATTTCTAAACTGGAAATAGTAAACTCATGAGGTCTTTACAATTTCGCCAAGCAATTGCTTCTCCCTCCTCTTCCAGGATGCATCTAGAACAAATGTGCCAATGGGTATGAGTGAAGCAGCCAATGCCACGCCAACAGAAAACCAATTCCACTGCATGGCCTTTATAGCAAGGAGCACGGCTGCGATATAGGCGATGAACAAAATTCCATGTAACCAGCCTACCACCTTCACTGCGAGCGGCCATCCAAAATAATATTTTAACGGCATGGCAATTAACAACAACACCAAAAACGAAATTCCTTCGGTAATTCCGGTAAGTCTTAGATAAACTATTCTATTTTTCATTTCTAATTGGATACAATAAAAAATGCCCGGGATGGAAGCTACCCGGGCATTTCCATTCTCAAATTCTATTTAAAGCTTTTAGTATCGTTTGGTTGGTAGACATACCGGAATGAATAGTATCGCGCTGGTTCGTTTCCTGTTGGGCTGGATGGAGCATCTTTATAGTAACTTAGAATCTCCATTTTAGCATACCGGTTATCAGCAGTTTTGACTACAATGATTTTCCCTGCTATAGGTTTGATAATCGTGGGCGTACCTGGTGCTCCTCCAGTTGCTGTGTACCATCCATTTCCTGAGCCTGTTGGAATCGCATATTTAACCGTTGCATTCTTATCATCTGATTTATATCCATCTGTAGGTCCATCATTTAGTTCATCAAATATCCCGCTTACAATTTGCACCACTGAAGTTCCTGGTCCACTCGTTGGACTATTGACAATGATTGTCGTTCCTCTAAATCCAAGATCCCATTTGTTTGTTGCACTGTCAGTATTCGCAACAGCTGCACCCGTTTTAAAACTGAAGAGGGCGAACTTACCTGTGGTTCCTATCGGTGCACCCGTATTAGGATCAAAACCAGTTGAGGGATCTGCCGCCAGGTTTGATATGGTTGTTGACACAACTGGATCTGGTGTTGGGTCATCTTCCTTGCAAGCGTTAAATGTAAAGGCCGCAAAGGCTAACAAAAGAAAAGATAAGAGTGATTTAATTTTAGTCATAGTAATCGAGATATATTATGGTTTAACATTATTTTTCGAAAAATTGTAACTCACGCTGCCATAAATTAAGCGCCCTGGTAGGTTAGGAATATAAATTGGTTCAGTATAATTAAGCAGGTTATCAACGCCAACTTGAAACCGCAGTCCACAGTTCAAAGATTTAGCAACCGACAAATTCACCAACGCATACGCCTTAACAAAATCATCGTGCACGTCAAGAATAGAGTTGCTGTTACGGTCGGAAGGTGGGATAGCTTCGCCCTGGATATTTCCACGGATATCACCAACTCCATATTTGCCGCGATAAATTACTCGCGCACTCGCTTCCCATTTTGTAACAGGGTGTTTATAAAATATCTTGATATTTCCTGTATTACGTGATCGATTATACAACCCATAATATTCGCCTGGCTGTAATCGCTTAGTAACAAGTGTATTCGGATCGCGATAGTACACGTCTCCACTTTTTACTGCCTCTGCAACATTTTTATCCTTCGCATAGAGCAACTGATAGCCAACTGAACCTGTAAAATATTTTGTGAATGGATAACTTAAGTTAGACTCTATGCCCGTTGTGAAAGCCCTATTGATATTGCGATAGGTGTATATACTTTGACCCGAAGTAGTCAACGCGACCGCCTGAGTCTCAATCAGGTTATTGATTGAATTATAAAATCCATTTAGGTCAAGATTAAGAGACGGCAGTAATTCTACTTTTCCGCCAGCATTAATTGCAAGTGAACGTTCTGGCTGAAGTTTTTCTCTTATAACTGCACTGTAGTCATTAGGAATCTGTCCCTGAGCTACTAAGTCATAAAATCGGTCTTTAAAAACTTCCGTCCCAAAAACTGAATATCCTCCTGCGGCAGCATTAGTAAAATTATTATACAATTGTCTAAAATCAGGTGATTTAAAACCCCGCCCCATAGACAATTTTAATGATGCTCTCTTGTTTATTTCAAATCTTGTAGAAAACTTCGGACTAAATTGTGAGCCGTATATACTATTATGATCAAATCTTCCCCCTGCTATTATAGATAATTTCTCCATTGGCAACCATTCATACTGGGTAAACCCATAGTTGGTCCATTGACTACGTACAATAATATCATCATAGCGTGCACTCTGCACAGACTCCCCCACGTGACCTGCTCCCATAGTAACAATATTTTTGTCGTCAAAAAAATATTCTGCATTTAATTCAGGTCTATAAAAGGATTGCTTAAAGTCATCGTGATAATAGGCAGAGCCATCAGTATCTAAATTCAGATTGGTTTCAGTTTGATAATATGTGGAATAAAATCGTCCGATTACTTTAAACTTATCGGAGAACCGATGGGTCAGCACTGGATTTATATTCCAATCATTAACTTCTCCAAGGCCAGAAGTTTTTATTTGTTCGTTCGTTGACGTCACTTCAAAATTAAACCGTTGGTTTTCGTTGAAGTGCCGGCCTGCTACACTAAGATCTGTTTTGGACCCTAGTTTATAAGTGACCTTTGTTGTGAAGGTTTGATTGGCGAACGGTGAAACGGTCATGCCAAAATTCTCTGGCGAGAGATCGTATCCATCGGTGCTGTATCTATTTGCAAAGACATAGACACCCAACTTGTTTTTAGTAAGACTTATATCGCCAGAAAGGTCAACGGTATTATTTGTACCATACCTAGATGAAAAGTTTCCGTTCATTCCTGCTTGTGGGCGATCCGTTATTATGTTGATCACACCTGCAAGGGCATCGGAACCGTATAAACTTGAAGAAGGACCTTTAACTATCTCAATTTGTTTGATGTTGCCAACAGTAATCCGGCTTAGCTCAAGCGAACCGGTATATCGTCCAATGATTGGCTCTCCATCAATTAGGATGAGGGTATAATCCGGATTAAACCCTTGCAATTGAATTCCGTTTCCCTGACCATTTACTTGTGGTACGATGACAAGACCCGTCTGTTCCGTAAGCACATCATTCAATCTCAAAGAGCCCATTGACTTGATCTGCATTTTCGGAACCAAAAAAACCGGCATTGGCAACGCACCCATAGTTCGCTCGTTGCGTGTTGCTGTTACAATCAATTCCTCCAATTGTTTAGTCTGAAGTGAATCCTCCACAATTGGTGCCTGACCAAATACATACATTGGAACTAGCAGCAACGCACTCAAGAAATACTTAATTGATAGATTGTCTAAAATCACGGTGGCAAAGATTGGCATCATTAGTAATGAAAAATACCCTTGAAAGTATAAATAATGCCTTTTGCTATGTGGTCCATGGTAATTGCAATATTTTGGTATTTTTGAGTGAAACAGACTGAATTTAGTCGTTCTTAGACATGATTTTTGTCATTAATATTTAATATTAAACCAGTAGTTGCTATGTCACCTGAAGAAAATACCGATAAAAGTGGTTTTATGTCTCTACTTATTAAGGAAGATTTATCCTTACAAATTGTTGAGAATAGCAGTGCCGAGGAAGTTACCCACGAGAGCCTGGTCAACCGGAATATCATACATTTCTATTTCTGCCTTCAGGGCTCGGCCGTCTTTGGTTTTGGTCCTCACTATAGCCGGCACATTGAGAAGCAACGAAACTACTTTTTTTACAATCCGGAAAATGACTTACCATTTCAGTTAAGGCTTGCACCCGAAACAAGGATTGTTGCACTCTCCATCACGCTCGAAAGTCTTCACAAACTATTTACCCATGATGCCTTACCTTTTCTAAAACCTGAAAACGTAAAAACAAAATTTTACGATGAGCGCGAAATACCATCTCATCTTTATGTGATCCTGAATCAAATCTTTACAGTAAGTCTTAGTGAAAGCGTAGCAAAGCTGTATTATCACGGCAAGGTGCTTGAACTTCTCGCACTTTATTTTTCAGAAAAGAAACCCGATACAGAGAGTTGCCCATTCTTGAACGATCAGGAGACGGTGCGGAAGATCAAACATGCGAAAGAGTATTTGCTCAAGCACATGGAAACGCCACCAACCTTAAAGGAACTGGCGAAACAAGCCGGACTAAATGAATACCAATTAAAAGTTGGCTTCAAGGAAATTTATGGCAATACGGTGTTTGGCTATTTACTGGATCACAAACTAGATCATTCTCGAGTACTATTGGATTCAGCCAAATACCAGGTGAACGAAGTTGCCTACCAGATTGGCTATACCAACCCCAGCCATTTTATTGCCTCCTTTAAAAAGAAATATGGTGTGACCCCAAAAAAATATTTGATGGGCAGGGAAGCGGTGAGTGGTGTCAGGTGATCAGTAAAATGTAATCGGTAATCAGCAGTAGATTTATATACGGACTACTAACCACAGATTACACCTAGTTTCCTTGTGTCGAATTTCTATTTTTTCTTTCTTTCTTAAAACCGTAAGGGCAGTGCCGGCAGCCACTCTCGCAGCATGTTCCTCGTTTTAAAAGATAATCTGAAGTGAAAACAAACAAACCCTTCTCGATGTAATAATCGATACCTTCTTGTAGGCTTGATGGCGGTTCACCCATTTTCACTTCAACGTTTCAACGATATTAAAACTTCAAACTAACTCCAGTATTGAGATTGAATCCAAGCGTATTGTACCCAGTTACCTCACTATACTTCTGATTCAAAATATTTTTGGTGTCAAGAAATATTTTAAAATGCTCACTAAATTTATACTCACCATAAAGATCTAAAAGTGTATAAGCTTCGAGTGTTACAGAATCTGTTGTAAACGTAGTAAGGTTAAAATAGCTATCTTCTCGCTGACCAAATGACTTTAGATTAGCACTTACAAATAGTTTTGGGCTAGCCTGATAGCTTGCATTGATTCCAAAACAATTTTTTGGCCGTCTGAAAAGATTATTCTCCTTACCACTTCTGTTGGTAACCTCACCCGTAACAAATGCGTAGAAACCTCTGATATTAATTTTGTTGTTGACTTTTAAAGATGGCTCAATCTCAACACCAGTATCATTTTGCTGATCAAAGTTTGAATACGTTGGATACTGATATATGATGACATCACTTATTTTCCTCTTAAAGGCAACCGCTCTAATGTCAAACTTTTTGTCGAGCGAAAACCATTGAACCCCTCCCTCCAGGGAATTACTCTTCTCGGGTCTCAAATCAGGGTTAGCACCAAATTGTCCGTACAGCTGATAAAGAGAAGGTGCTTTGAATCCGGTTGAAAGATTGAAGAATAGTTTGAGTTGGTTTTGAATCAGGTAAGATGGGTTAAAACTATACGTAAAATTATCTCCGTATTTGGAGTGACTATTATATCGTCCGCCCATCTCCAAAGCAAGCCCTCGGATGTTATGAACGAAAAGCGAAAGATATGGACTTGTTATGGTCACCGCGGGATCAACCTCAACGGATGACTGATCCAACATCTGCAAGGATTGTCGACTTATGCCCATAAGGAGTTGGAGCACTTTGGCGAGCTCGTAATTGAAAAAGAGCTCCGCCTGATTGAATCGGCCTTTGTATTCACTTTTGCCGTACGTGCCATCAAAAATACGATCGCTCTTATCGTTTGCGTACATTAGGTTAATCGCTCCTTTAGGTAATGTATATTGAGCACTCGCCCCAAGATTCAACAGCGTTCCATTATAGGTATTTAATATATCATCTGTGAATGCACCCGCATCGTACTTTCCATCAAAATCTGAATAGCGGATAAAAGGTTTGATACTCAATGCCACACTTGGCTTAAATCCTAGATTGGCCTGAAATGAATTTTGAGAAAACCCATCCTTGTCAAAATTACCAGCACCACTTTCATCTTTCGCCTCGCTGATACCTTCCGTTTGGTTGCGTGTGTAGCCAATGTTATAGTCTAACAATTTTGTGCTTCCATTTATACCAACGCTGCCCTTAAATGTATTGTAGCTTCCATAGCTCAGGGTTGCAAAAGCACCAACAGGTTTATCACCTCCTTTTTTTGTAATGATATTAATCACCCCTGCAATAGCATCAGTGCCAAATAATGTGGATTGACTTCCCTTTAAAATCTCAATGCGCTCAACCTGATCAATGGGCAACAATCGCAAATCAAAAGCGCCACCCGAAATACCGGAAGGATCAGTTACGGGAATACCATCTAATAAAATAAGGGTGTACTCATTTTTAGCACCTCGCAAATAAACTGACTTGTCTTTGCCAGGATTACTGTTTGCACCATTAATGATAAGTCCTACTTGTTCATTAAGCAGTTGTGAAATGTTCTTGCCGGCACTTTGCGCAAGTTGATCTTCATCAATTACAGTGAGCACCTTGCCCGTTTCGCTCTTACTTTTTGGAAACTTGGTTGCAGTAATCACAACCTCGCTCAGGTTGTACAACTTTACGGAATCTTGCTGGGCATTCGTTTGATTTGGCGCACACCACCAAAAGGCAATTAAAGTTATTGCCCAGACTTTTTTCTCTTTTTTCATCTTGAAAAAGTTTAAGGTTTTGAAAAAAGAGTAAAAGGCTGAAGATGAAACGATGATGAAGTGTTGTATAAATTCAATCACTTTATCAAAAGAATCACAGTCGCTTTTTACCCGAAGCACTGAAATCGTTTTGCATGTACGGCAGGTCTCCTGGCTCATCTGATTTTAATCAACCTTCCCATCCCGATAGTTATCGGGACAGTGGCTACCGCCTTGGCGGTGATAAAAATTCCTGATAGAATTCAGGATCAGACTTACAGTTGCGGGAACAGCCCCCGACTTTAACGGGGTTCCCTTTTAATCTTTCACCTTACGATATAAAGTGATAGAACCATTATGCGGGAGCAAATGTAGATTTTTTTTTAAATGTATTTCCTTAACTATCCACTAAATGTCACAGGTGCTTGGTCAGTTACTTCAATATATAGCCTAGCGTAATGTAAAAAGTTCTTCCGTCAGCTGGAAGTACTCCCGGCCCGGGATAGCCACCCGCCCTGCGTGTGAAATAACGTGCATCAGAAAGATTGTTTATCCCTCCTTTTAATTGAATACCTGTTTTATGTCTGTAGCCAAACGCTAAATCAGTCACAGAGTAGGATGGAACCAATCCATTTTGTCCATTGACTGAGGGATCTTCAGTATTATTAGCATCAGTATACACTTTATCTGTAAAGCTATATTGAAGGGTAGTTGTAAGGCCCCTCCATTCATGGGAAAGTCCGGCTCGCAGAATATTTTCAGGAGCATACTCAACCTTTTTATCCTTGTAATTAGTCTCACTTAACGCATTATTAACAACGGAAACAATTTTAAAATTACTATAGCGCGCGCTGTTATAAGCATAAGAGGCAAACAGACTGATCTTTCCTATTCTTTTTTCTATCCCAGCAAATTTTGTGACGTTATATTCGGCAAATGCCTCCAAACCAATGGATGTACTACCACCAACATTTGTTTTAAAGTTATAAAATGAACCGTCTACGCGTTGTTGCTTTATGGTACCGATGCGATTAT